>CAIKQM010000095.1 GCA_903829565.1 uncultured Planctomycetota bacterium | reverse complement strand
CGAGCGACTCGCGCGTGGGTTGCGCATCGATGGATAGCACCAGATCCTTCAGGCCCAGCCGTCCAGTTCTCTTGACATGCTCGGCCATCGACTGCACATAAAAGCGCAGCGGCCGGGCGTCCGTGGCCACGCGGTGCGGCGCGTTCGCCAGTGTCTCGCGCAGCAAGCGCGAGAACGCGCTCAGCAAGTCCCACGCGCTGACCTCGCCCATGTCGAGCTCCGGCTCAGGCGCCAGGTCCTCAAGCGGCGAAGCGCCGCGCGGATGCTGCATGGCGCGCACTTCGTAGCGCAAGGCGAGGTCTTCCGAGGCCGTGCGGAAGCGGCGGTACTCGATCAGGCGCTGGATCAACTCATCGCGCGGGTCCAAACCGTCATCCAAGTCGACGGATTCGCGCGGCAACAGCGAACGGCTCTTGATCGCCAGCAGCGTGGCCGCCATCACAAGAAAGTCACCTGCGACCTCGATGTCGAGCTCGCGCATCGCCTTCAGGTGGGCCAGGTAACCCTCGACCACACGCGCGACTTCCACCTCTTGGATTTCGACCTCTTGCTCGCGCACCAAGTGCAGCAAAAGGTCCATCGGGCCGTGAAAAACCCGCTCCAAACGCACGGTGAAGTCGTGGCCGCTCACCACACGCCTCCCAAGCCAACGATGGCCTCCAACAGGCCTTCCACCGAGCGCACAAGGCTGCGCTGCAAGCTACCGAAGGCCGGCACGAAGAAGATCAGGCCGAATACGATCAGCAGCCCGTAGCGCTCCAGCGACATGTACGGCCCGCGCAGATCCGCCGGCAGCAACCAAGCCGTGATGCGTGAACCATCGAGCGGCGGCACCGGGATCAGGTTGAACACGAACAGCAGCACATTGACCGAGACCAGCGCATCCAGCACGCGCGGCAGCAGGTCCGCAGGCCGGGCGTAGATGCTCTCCGCGGCACCGTTGTAGAAGCCGCCATGCACGGTGGCCTTCCACAAGAACAGGAACAGCGCAGCCAGAATCAGGTTCGACAGCGGGCCGGCGGCAGCGACAAAGCTCATGTCGCGCCACGGCGAGCGCAGACGCCGGAAGTCGACCGGCACCGGCTTGGCTCCGCCGAACAGGAACCCCGCCGTCAGCAACGAAATCGCCGGGATGATGACGGTCCACATCCAGTCGATGTGCGCCATCGGGTTGAGCGTCAACCGCCCCAGCATGCGCGCCGTGGGATCACCGCAACGATCCGCCGCCCACGCATGGGCCGCTTCGTGGACACCCAACGACAGCACCAACAGGGTGAGCGTCAACGCCACAAACAGCGGGTCTTGGGTCAGGTCAATGACGGCCACGGCTGGGAAAGCCATGTTCACCGCCGCGCCGCCAACTAGGGCGACGAAGAGGTTGCGCAGCAGACGACGAGTCCGATCCATAGGAGCGCGCAGATCCTACGCCATAGGAAGCCCGCTGTCGCCCGTTTGCGCCCCCTAGACTCTGACGCTGGACTCTGACCCCGCGGCCCCGCAGTCTGTGCAGGTCTACCGTGAACCCCGCCATCCAGCCCCACCTGCTCCTCGCCCAAGCTGCCGAGGTCGTACGTACAGAAGCCGCGGCCATTGCTGCCCTAGAGTCGCGCTTGGACGAGCGCTTCGTGGTTGCGGTCGAGACGCTGGTGGCCTGCAAGGGCTTTGTGGTCGCCACGGGCGTGGGCAAGGCGGGCATCGTTGCGCAGAAGATCTCCGCGACCTTGGCCTCCACCGGGACACCCAGCTTGTTCCTGCACCCGACCGAGGCGTTGCACGGGGACTTGGGCCGCATCCGTCGTGACGATGTGTTGCTGGCACTGTCGAACAGCGGCGAAAGCGCCGAGATCGTCGCCTTGTTGCCGGCCGCCCGCGCGATCGGTGCGCGCATTGTCGCGATCACCGGTGGTGCCGCGTCATCGCTGGCTCGCTATGCCGACTGCGTGTTGGACATCGGGCGTGTGCAAGAGGCTTGTCCGATGAACCTTGCCCCGACCGCCAGCACAACAGCCATGTTGGCGATGGGCGATGCGTTGGCGATGGTGGTGTCGCAAGCGCGCAGCTTCTCGCGCGAAGACTACGCACGCTTTCATCCGGGCGGCGCGCTCGGCCGTCGCTTGATGAAGATCGGCGACATGATGCGTTCTGGCGACCAACTACCGCTGTTGAAGGCGGGCTCCACACTCAAGGAGACGGTGCTGGTCATGAACCGCACCAGCGGCCGGCCTGGCGCGGCCTTGATCGTCGACGAAAACGGCGTTTTGGTCGGCATTTTCACGCATGGAGACCTCGCGCGACTGTTCGAGCGCGGCATCACGCTTGAAGCCGGTGACATTGTGGACCGGCACATGGGTCGCGCGCCCAAGACCGTGCGCGCCGAAGCCTTGGTCGAGGACGCGCAGCGCTTGCTGCACGATCACCGCATCGACCAGCTGGCTGTCGTGGATGAGGCGCATCGCCCGATCGGCTTGGTCGATGTGCAGGACCTGTTGGACCTGCGGGTCTAGGTGCTGCGCGTGGCCCGTACTCTTCACGAATTGCAGGCAGCGATGGCGCGCGTCCAGCTGTTGGTGCTGGATGTGGACGGTACATTGACCGATGGACGCATCGTGTACTTCGATCTGCCGTCCCTGCCGGGCACGAGTCAGCCGCAAGTAGGCGAGCTGCTCGCCTTTGAT
>CAIKQM010000094.1 GCA_903829565.1 uncultured Planctomycetota bacterium | reverse complement strand
TCTTGCGGGGCGGCGGCGCGCGCGCGCGTCAAAAGTGCTTGACGCAGCTGAGTGAACTCCTCGCGCGTGACTTTGCCCTCTGCGGCGCGGGTCTCTAGATCCGCCAGCGCGCGCGCCACCTTGGTCTTCAGCAGCTCGAGTTCCTCGGGCGGGGTCTGCGGTTGCGTCGCCGCCAGACGCTCCTCCCACATGGTGCGGACCGCGGTGAAGTCCTCCCGCGTCGCTCCCCGCGCCAGCGCTTTGCGCTCGAGATCCTCCAGCGCGCGCGCCAAGCGAGCCTCCTGATCCACCGGGGCCGCCGCGGGCGCGACGGGGTTCGCCGGCGTGACCGGTGCTACAGGCGTGACCGGCCGTGTGCGCTGAATCGCCAAAATGCGCGTCGCCTCGGTCTCCAAATCCGCCGCCGGGCGCTGACGGTTCGCGATCAGCAACCCGCGGTACCACAGCACGAACTCATCGCGGCTCCAGTAGGTGTTGCCGTCCAAGTCGCGGGCCGCAAACTCCACCGCCGTCACCTTGACGCGCGCCAGCTCCAGCTCTGCGCGTTCGATCCGGCCATCCGCATTGCGATCCGCCGCCTGGAATGTCCGCCGCGCCCGCTCGAGCGTGGCAGCGGCGACGGGCTTGGCCTCCTGCGTGACGTCTTGGGCAGCGACGGCCGGAAGGACAAGGGTCGCGGCGCAAAGCGCGGCGTAGAGGCGGATGAAGGGCTTGGTGCGCGGGTGCATGGGAGTCCTCGTGGGTAGGTAGGTACACGCAGCTTGTGTGCCAAGGGAGGGGGCTGCGCACATGTGGATGTAAGATGTTTATGTGTAGATATTTATGATTGTTGAGATGGGTGAAGTGAAGGTGTGCAGAAACGAGTGAGGGAGAGGGATTGGCCGCTGGAGTGGACACAACGGTGATACTGGCCCAGACCATTGTGCAGGACCGTGGAGCCCGAATCGGCTTTTGCTGAGACATCGTGCGGATTCGGATCGTCAGAGAGGAATGCGACGATGTCAGCCCCAGACCTGGGTCCTCATGAGTGGGCGATTCCCTAGCCCACCAGCCGGCCCTACATCACCGGAGTCTGGGCGGCCTAGATCAAGATCTCCTATACGCAGCCGCTTGCTAGCTAGGGTTGACCACGAACCAACCAGCGACGGAATCGCCTGAAGGCACTCACGATCGCGGTCCCTGCCCCTCCTAGCCCGGTTGTGCCACCAAAGATCGTGCACACTCATCGGGGCCAGTATCATCTGCGCTCCCCATGCGCCCGCTACTCCTCGGCATCGAAAGCTCCTGCGACGAAACCGCAGCAGCCATCGTCCGCGGCGGCCGAGACATCCTCTCCTCCGTCGTCCACAGCCAAGCGGCCATGCACGCGCTCTACGGCGGCGTCATCCCCGAGCTCGCCGGCCGCTCCCACCTCCAGAAGATCCTGCCGGTCATCGACGAGGCGCTCGACCAAGCCGGCGTGCGCCCGGCGGACATCGATGCCGTCGCCGTCACCACCAAGCCTGGCCTGATCGGGTCGCTGCTCGTGGGTGTCTCCGCGGCCAAGGGTTGGGCCTGGGTGCACGGGAAGCCGTTGGTGCCCGTCCATCACATCGAGGCGCACATCTGGGCCGCGACCATGGAGCACGAGGAAGGCGCCAGCGCTGAGCTCTGGCCTTGCATCGCCTTGGTCGTGTCGGGCGGGCACTCGTCCATCTATCGCTGTGATTCGCCGACTGCGTTTGTCGAGCTGGCGCGCACCCGCGATGACGCTGCGGGCGAGGCGTTCGACAAGGTGGCGCACCTGCTGGGGTTGCCCTATCCCGGCGGGCCGTCGGTATCGCGCTTGGCCGAGGAGGGTAACCCGCGCGCCTACGACTTCCCGCGCTACCGGGCCAAGGACGGCGGACTGGGCTTTTCGTTCAGCGGGCTCAAGACGGCGGTCCTCTACAAAGTCCGCGGCGAGAGCCAGGGCGGCCCCCTACCGCCGCCGGAGGCCATTCCCGATCGTGCGGATTTGGCCGCGAGCTTTGAGCAGGCGGTCTGTGATGTGCTGGTCGAGCAGACGCTGGTGGCTGCGCGGCGCGAGGGTTTGCGCACGGTGCTGATTGCAGGCGGCGTGGCGTGCAATCGGCGCTTGCGGGAGGAGTTGCGGCGCAAGGCGGAGCGCGTGGGTGTGCGCGTGTTGATGCCGTCGCCGGCGTACTGCACGGACAATGCAGTGATGGTGGCGGGGCATGGGGCGGTGTTGCTGGCGGAGGGAAGGACGGCGGGATTGGGGTTGGATGCGCTCTGATCGATACTGGCCCAAGTGAGTGTGCACGAGTGCGCAGGCGAAATCGCAAGACACCGTGACGCATGACGGAAATGAGCCGTCTAGAGAAGAATCAGCTCACCAGGCCGAGGCCGGGTACAAGCGTCCGAAAGCCCGCCAGGACGATTCCACGAGGGTGTGGTGACGACCAGCGCATTTGGCCGCCCTCTGTCCTGGTCCGCGGCCGATCCGGATGACCACGCACCCACCCCGGTGAGAATCAGGGTTATTCGCCAGCTAACCGCCTGCCCGAGGCCGCAGAGCGCATCGAGGCCAGTTAGATCGTGCACAATCGTCTGGGCCAGTATCACTGAGGGGCCCCCAACCGCTAGAATCCGCGCCCGTTTTGGACAGCATGAAGCAGCTGCTCGAAGCGGTGCGAGATCGCCGCCTCGGGATCGATGAAGGCGCCCGCCAACTTGCGGCTTTGCCTTGTGAGCCATTGGGCCACACCCACGTCGACCACCAGCGTGAGGACCGCTGCGGCGAGTCCGAAGTCGTCTACGCAGCGGGCAAGACCAGTGAGCAAGTCGTCGCCATTGCGCAGGCCATCGTGGCGCGCAGCCCGCGCCTGTTGGTGACGCGCGTGGACGGTACTACGGCGGCGATGGTCTGCGCGGCGATCCCCGCGGCGGTGCATCACGAGCGGGCGCGTTGCGTGACATGGGCAAGCGCAGAGCCACCGCCCTCCCGAGGAGATGTGGTCGTCGTGTGCGCCGGCACCTCGGACTTGCCGGTGGCGGAAGAGGCTCTGTTGGCGGCGCGCCATGGAGGTGCGCAGGTGGAGCTCATCGCCGACGTCGGAGTTGCAGGACTGCATCGGCTGCTGGCGCGCCTCGAGCGGCTGCGCCAAGCCGAAACGCTGGTCGTCGTGGCGGGCATGGAGGGCGCGCTGCCTTCGGTCGTTGGCGGACTCGTCGCTTGCCCGGTGATCGCCGTGCCGACTTCGGTTGGCTACGGAGCTTCGTTTGAAGGTCTCGCGGCGCTGCTCGGCATGCTCAACTCATGCGCAGGCGGCGTGACGGTCGTCAACATCGACAACGGTTACGGAGCGGGATGCGCGGCAGCGCGCATCGCACGCACGGTGCACGGGCGCGCAGCCCGAAAGGAATCCACATGAGCGATGGCAAGGCTTGGTTGGCGTTGGAGAACGGCACCGTGATGGAAGGCCGCGCGTGCGGCGCTCAAGGCGAGGCCGGTGGTGATCTGGTCTTCAACACGGCGATGACGGGCTATCACGAGATCCTCACGGATCCTTCGTATGCGGGCCAAGCGGTCATCATGACGTACCCGTTGATGGGCAACTACGGCGTGGCGGAAGAGGACGCGGAGAGCAGCCGTGGTTGGGCCGAAGCCTTCATCATGCGCGAGATGTCGACCATCCCGAGCAACCGTCGCGCGACGAGTTCGCTGCCGGAGTGGTTGAAGCAGCAGAAGATCGTCGCGATTGAAGGCGTCGATACGCGTCGACTGACGCGCATCGTGCGCGAGCAAGGTTCGCTGCGTGTGGTGGTCTCGACCACGGACTCGGATCATGCGTCGCTGGTGCGCAAGGCCAAGGCGATGCCGGCCACCGATGGACGCGACTTGACTGTAGGCGTGACCTGCAAGTCGCCGTACTCGTGGAGCGAAGCGTACGAGCGCTCCTATCCGAACTGGATCGAGTCGGCGGCGCACCTCAAGAAGATCCGTGTGGTCGCCTATGACTTTGGCGCCAAGCGCAACATCTTGAAGAGCTTGGTGCACTGTGGGTTCGATGTCACGGTGGTGCCGGCGGGCACGAGTGCAGACGATGTGCTGGGCATGGATCCGCAAGCCATCTTCTTGTCGAACGGCCCTGGTGATCCCGCGGCGGTGAAGCCGGCGATCGCCGCGATCGACAAGCTCGTGGGCAAGAAGCCGATGTTCGGCATCTGCTTGGGGCACCAGATCCTGTCGATCGTGTTCGGTGCCAAGACGCACAAGATGCCGTTTGGCCATCATGGTGCGAATCATCCGGTGCGCGACATGCTGACGGGCCGCGTCGAGATCACCTCACAGAACCACAGCTACGCAGTTGATCCGGCCACGATGCCCAAGCACATCGAGATGACGCATGTGAACCTCAACGACATGACGGTCGAAGGCATGCGTCACACCAAGGCACCGGTGTTCTCGGTGCAGTACCACCCTGAGTCGGCGCCGGGACCGCTGGACTCGTCGCATCTCTTCCATCGCTTCCGCGACTTGGTGGTGCCCAAGGTGCAGGTCGCACGCAGCTAGAGCATCGACACAGGATCCACATCGACGGTCGCGTGCGGACGCGCGTGATCGGCGATCCACTGACGCAAGGCGGCGCGGACGCGAGGCAGAGCTTCGCCCGCGCCGCGTGCATGAACTGCGCTGCGTGCTTTCACCATCAGGTGATGGCGATGGCGGCCGCGCAACAAGGCGATGGGCGCTTCACCGGGACCTAGCAGGACAAGATCCGGAGCATTGCCAGCAGCGCGCTGCAGCACAAGCGCGCACTCGGCGGCACCTTGGCGCGCGATCTCGGCATCTTCGTCTTCGAAGATGACGCGCACGAGCTTGCCGTATGGCGGATAGCCCAGCTCCATGCGCAACTTGGCTTCGGCTTGCGCAAAGCTCTCGTAGTCATGCTTGGCCGCAGCGCGGATGACGGGCGCTTCGGGCATGGAGCTTTGCACGATGATGCGTCCAGCACGCGTGCCGCGACCGGCGCGGCCTGCGACTTGCGCGAGCAACTGGAAGGTGCGTTCCGCTGCACGGAAGTCCGGCATGTGCAACGCAGCATCGGCATCGAGCACGCCGACCAAGGTCACCAAGGGGAAGTCGAGCCCCTTCGCGATCATCTGCGTGCCGACAAGCACATCCAGCTCGCGCTTGCCGAAACGCTCCAACACGCGTTCATAGTCTTCGCGCCGCACCATGGTGTCGGAGTCCATGCGCGCCACGCGCGCCTCCGGCGCTAGCATCTGCAACTCGCTCTCGACGCGCTCGGCGCCTGCACCAAAGATGCGCAGCTTGGGAGCCGTGCACGCAGGACACGCTGTCGGCGGCGTGATCTCTTCACAGCAACTGTGACACACAGCACGACCGATGCGGCGATGCAAGACCAAGGCGCTGTCGCACTGCTTGCAACGCAAGGTCTCGCCGCAAGCCTGACACCACATCGTCGGCGACCAACCACGACGATTGATGAACAGGATCGCCTGCTCGCCCTTCTTGAGCGTGTCTTGGAGCGCATACACCAACTTCTTGGAGTACAGCGCGGGCCGACCATCGACGCGCGGTTCGTTGCGCAGATCGACGACCTCTACCGGCGGCAACGCTGCGCCACCGACACGCGTGGCAAGTTTGAGCAAGCCATAGCGGCCTTCGCGCGCGTTGTGCCATGTCTCCAATGCGGGTGTGGCGCTGCCTAGGATGCACACAGCATGTGCGTCTCGCGCACGCACCACAGCGACATCGCGCGCGTGGTAGCGTGGTGTTTCGCCTTGCTTGTACGAGGGCTCGTGCTCCTCGTCGACCACCACCACGCCCAGATCGGCCACAGGCGCGAACACAGCTGAGCGCGCACCTACGACCACACGCGCGCGCCCCTGCTTGACGCGCAACCACATGTCGCGTCGCTGCGCTTCGGTCATGCCGCTGTGCAGCACAGCGACTTCACCAAAGCGGCCTCGAAACCAGCCGACTGTTTGAGGCGTGAGCGCGATCTCGGGCACGATGGCGATCGCACCGCGTCCGACAGCCAACGCGGCTTCAATCGCACGCAAGTAGACTTCGGTCTTGCCGCTGCCTGTGACGCCTTGCAGCAAGTACGGCTGAAACTGGCGCGCATGCAACGCGGCTTCGATGGCTGTCAAAGCCTTTTGCTGGTCGACCGACAGCTGCGCAGGCTTGGCGCGCTCGCTGGTGGCTGTCTGCAGCAAGTCCGTCTCAACGGCTACTTTCTCGAGGACGCACAGCCCCTTCTGCACCAAGGTCTTGGCGAAGGCCGTCGACAAGTTCGCGCGACGACTGGCTTCGCGGATCTCGAGCGCATCGCCTACATCCAACAACAAGCGCAACAAGCGGTGGTGCTTGGGATGACTGCTCTCCAGCTCTTGCAGGGCACCGCGTTCACACACCGCGCGAATCAAGGTGGTTTGACGAGCGGCGCCTTCACGCTTGAGTGCGGCCGGCAGAAACGCTGCAAGTGCTTCGCCTAGAGCACAGGCGTAGTAGCCCGCCATCCAGCGGCCAAGTTGCAGTGCTTGTTCATCCAACAACGGCACCGCATCCGGAGCATCCAGCACCGCGCGCACACGTCGAGCCTCCAAGCCACCGGCATCTGGACGCAGTGCCACAACCACACCCAGCTCGCGCCGCGAACCGAAGGGAACGATCACACGCGAGCCAGGCTGCACACGCGCCGCATGTTCGGCACGCACAGCATAGGTGTACTCTTGCGGAATCGGCTTGTTGAGCGCGACCTCGGCATACACCACGGCCGGCGGAGTTTGCGCAGGCGCGGACGCTTCGTCCTGCGCGAACGCAAAGGCCGCAGTCTCCGCCTTGGGTGCCCCGCGCGCAGCCATCACACCCGACTCAAGGGCACGCGCACGGCGTGCTATGGCAACGCGGGCAACCGTGGCCGTACTTCTTGCGCACAGCTTCCTCGAGGTCGATGCCCGACATGGAGGCCAAGGTCGAGAGCCACGCGTACACATCGGCGAACTCGCCCTCGAGCTCTTCGCGCTTGTTGCGTCGAAGGGCCCGCGTCAGCTCGCCGACTTCCTCGCAGAACCACATGTGGGTTCCCGACAAGCCACGCGCAGAGTCGCGCTGGAAGTAGATGGCTTCGATCAGTTTTTGAGAGTCGTGGATGCGCATGGCTGGATCCTCACGCGTTGTCACGCGAGAGCACTACGAGAGAGACATCTTGCGGGAAGGCTACACCTTGAGCATGGGCTTCCAGCGACTTGACCAAGTGACTGAGCATCGCAGGCGAGTCGAGCTTCGCACTAGCCAGCAAGGCACGGTAGTAGGCTTTCTCGCCGAACTCTGCGCTGTCGCGATTGATCACGGCCACGGGGCCCGTGTTGGCGAGCACCAAGCGATCACCAGGATTGACAGGAGTTTCAACGCTCGTCAGCGAGCGCTCAAACACAGGTCCTTTGTCGAGCCCCAAGGCGATGCCTTCGGGCTGCACCGTGCGTACTTGACCATCGCCGCTTTGGAGCCGCACCAGCGGCAACTTGTGCCCGGCGCACACCACCGTCGCCACACCAGCGCGTGGATCAAGCAGGACATATAGGGCGCTGATGTACATACCGCGACGCACATCGCGCGCGATCTCGCGATTGGCGCGCACAAACGCCGCCACAGGATCATCTCCGCGCGCCAACTCGACGCGCAAGTACGAGCGCGCGATCGCACCGATCATGGCTCCGGGGATGCCACGACCGGACACATCCGCGACCAAGATGCCCAAACGCCCGTTCGGCAAGACGATGAAGTCGTGGAAGTCACCGCCGGGCGAAGGCGAGTCGAGGTGCTTGGCTGCCAGCGTGTAGCCGGGCACTTGCGGTGCTTGCGTAGGCAGCAACTGCTCGCGCACATCACCGGCGAGCGCCAGCTCACGCTCGCGCGCAGCCAGCTCCTCTTGCGCTTCTTGCGCCCCTTTCAACTCGGAAGCCATGCGATCGACAGCAGCCGCCAGGCGTGCAACCTCGCCGCCACCTTGTACGCGTGTGCGATGGCCCAAGTTCCCGCGCGCGATCTTGCCTACATCATCGACAAGCACTTCCACGGGACGCGCCACCGCCGAACCCACGGTAAAGGCGACGATCGCGCTGACGATCAAGATGGCGAGAATGGCGAGAGCGATGGTGAGCGGCAGGCCTTCGGTGGCTTGGTCCTTCAACGCAG
>CAIKQM010000093.1 GCA_903829565.1 uncultured Planctomycetota bacterium | reverse complement strand
CTCGGGTCCGGTCCCAGGCGACGGGACGGGCACGAACCGGGTCAGGCCGGGAACGGAGCAGCCCTAAGAGCCGCGGTTTCGGGCGTTTGGTGCCCGGATCCGATCGCTGGCGCGCCTGCTAGCTGCGACCTGCTGGGTACACTAGTCAGCACGATGTCCTACCTCGTCCTCGCTCGCAAATACCGTCCGCGCACCTTTGCGGACATGGTGGGTCAGGAGACGGTGACGCAAGTGCTCAAGGGCGCCATTCACGAAGGGCGCATTGGCCACGCGTACCTGTTCTGCGGTCCGCGCGGAACGGGCAAGACGACCACGGCGCGCATCCTTGCCAAGGCGTTGAACTGCGAGCGCGGTCCCACGATTGAGCCGTGCTTGCAGTGCGAACGTTGCCTGGGGATCGAGGCTGGCAGTGAAGTGGATGTGGTCGAGATCGATGCCGCTTCGCACACCTCGGTCGACAATGTGCGCGACCTCAAGGAGCAAGTCGCCTACGCGCCGATGCGTGCGCGCTACAAGGTGTGGATCATCGACGAAGTCCACATGTTGTCGAAGAGCGCCTTCAACGCGTTCCTCAAGACGCTGGAAGAGCCGCCGCCGCATGTGAAGTTTCTCTTCGCGACCACCGATCCGCAGAAGGTGCTGGAGACGGTGTTGTCGCGCGTGCAGGTGCTCAAGTTGTCGCCGCTCACGGAGGCCACGATTGCGGCACGACTGACGACGGTGTTCGAGCGTGAAGGGATTCACGCGCAGCACGGCGTTGTCGAAGAGATTGCGCGTCGCGCGCGTGGCGGCATGCGAGATGCCTTGAGTCTGGCTGACCAGCTGCTGTCGCTGGTAGGGACCAAGCCCACGCTCGCCGACGCCAAGGCTTTGTCCGTGGACTCCGGCGGCGAGCTTGTGGATCGCGTCTTGGATGCGGTGCTGGCTCGCGATCGGGCGGGTGTGCTGAATGCGCTTCCGCACGGTGAAGGCGGCGAGGCAGAACTCTTGGGGGCGCTGATGGATGCTGTGCGGGCGCACCTCGTGTTGGGGTTGCTCGGCGCGGATGCCCAACATGTGCAGTTGGATACTGCTCGGCGTGCCGCAGTGGTGGCGCGGGCCAAGAGCTTGGGGTTGGAGCGCTTGCAGATCATCCTCGAGGAGTTGCTGCTGGCGCGCGAACGTGCCGGCCGCATGCCGATGCATGCGCGCGTGGTGTTGGAGTCCACCTTGCTGGATCTGGCGCGCGGCGATGGTTTGGTGCCGTTGCAGCAGATCGTTGAGCGCCTGTCGCTTTTGGAAGCGCGCCTCGCGGGGGCTGTGTCAAGTAAACCCGACGGTGCTGTGCGGGTGGCCGCGGCCAGGCCTGCGCCTGCTCCCGCGCCGGCTGTTGCTCCTGCACCGACTCCTGCACCCACACCGCCGGCTAGCGTGCCGCGGTCGGTGCCACCGTTGAACGTGCCCTCGCTGTCTGTGCCCTCGCTGCCTGTACCGCCGCTGACGGTGCCGCCGCTCGTCGTTCCGCCTCCGGTTGTTCAGGCGCAGCCCCCGGGGGTCCTGAAGCCTCAGCCGCCCCAGGCGACCGCCACGCTGGCTCCGCCGCGGCCTGTGCGGGGAGCGCTGAGTGGCACGCAAGATGCGTATGCACGTCTTGTCGAAGACCTGCAAGCCCAGCATCCGCAGTTAGGCGTGCTGTTTGCCGAGCGCGGCAAGTTGCTGGATCTCGACGCCCGTCGCGTGGTCATCGGCTTCAAGTTGCCGCGAGAGTCCGAGAAGCCGCTCTTGGCACATCCGGAGACCAAGGCGGTGTGTAAGGTTCTCTTGACGAAGATCCTCGGCCGCGAGGTTGAGGTCTACTTGCAAGACGCCAGTAGCATGAAGGGCAAGTCCGACGAGTGGACCGAGCGTGTGGCCCGTCTGTTCGAAGGCCGTGTGGAGGATGGAGCATGAGTGGGTTTGGTGAGATGGGCAACCTGCTCAAGCAGGCCCAGCAGATGCAGCAGGAACTGGACCGGGCCAACCAAGAGCTCAAGGCCGCCCGCATCGAAGGCGTCGCGGGTGGTGGAGCCGTGCGTGCCGAGGTCGATGGTCAAGGCGAGATCGTGCGCATCAAGCTCGACAAGCAATGCGTGGACCCCACGCAAGTAGCCATGCTCGAAGATCTGGTTGCGGCGGCTGTGCGGGATGCCCAGCGCCGTAGTGAGAAGGTGCGCAAGGAGCGCTTGAGCAAAGTCACCGGCGGGTTGAACTTGCCGGGGTTGTACTAATGGCCTATCCGCGTGCCCTCGAGGAGCTGATCCAAGCCTTCGAGCGCTTTCCGGGCATTGGCCGCCGTAGCGCCGAGCGTTTGGCCTTCCATGTATTGCGCGATGACGAGGCACGCGGCTTGGCACGCGCGATCGATGATGCGGTGGCCCAAGTCAAACGCTGTTCAGTGTGCGGCAATGTCACCGAGCATGAGCCGTGCGCCATTTGTGGCGATGACGAGCGCGACCGTAGCTTGATTCTCGTGGTGGAAGAGCCGCGCCAAGTGGAGGCCATGGAGCGCGCAGCCGCGTGGAAAGGGCTATACCATGTGCTCTACGGCGCCTTGAATGCGGCGGAAGGCACGGAAGTTCGGCACTTGTCCATTCCGAAGCTGGTGCAGCGCGCCCGCAGCGGCGCAGTGCACGAGGTGTGCTTAGGCATGGATCCCGATGCGGAAGGGGAGGCGACCGCACTGGCGTGTTTGGAAGCCTTGGAGTCGTTGCAGCGCGACGACCTGCATGTCACGCGGCTGGCGCGCGGCCTGCCGGCCGGCACGGCGATCGAGTTTCTCCATCGTGGGATTCTGGAGGACGCGCTGGAGCATCGACGGGTCGTGAAGGCGCGTCGGACGCCGCGTTCTTAGTCGTTATCTGGCAGGTACTTAGGGCTGATGGCCAGCCGTTTGCTTGGGATCGGGCCGCAGCCCCCTCAAGCGTCCAGCCGAACCAGCCGAAACGCAGGGTATGGAGAAGCCCCGCGGACCTCACCCTCGCAGCCCGTCGCTCGCGACCTCGCAGGTTGCACGCGCCGAGCAGCGCATGGTGCTCGAGCCGCGTCAGTTGCAGGGCTTGGAGGTGCTCGCGGCTCCGCCGGACGAACTCTACGAGTACTTGCTCCACAAGGCCGAGACCAACGCCACCCTAGTCGTGCGTCCCCCGCAGCGCGTTGCGCGCCAAGCGACTGCGGACCATGCCGAGTGGTTGGCCAATCTAGAAGATCGCAGCAGCACCGTGCGTGCGGATGCGCGCGCGCAGCTCGCCTTGCGCCAACTGCCCGAGCTCGACGCGCGCTGGGTGTCGTGTTTGCTTGACGCGCTCGATGAGCGCGGGTTCCTGAGCTGCAGCGACGAAGAGTTGCTCCAACTGGCTCACTCTTCCGGCTTGGAACGCGATTACGCTCAACTAGGCCGTGCCATCGCGGTGGTGCAGTCGCTGGAACCGCGTGGTTTGGGCGCGCGCGATGCACGCGAAGCACTGTTGCTGCAGTTGGACCCCACGCGCGGCAGCTACGAACTCCTTGCGCGCTTGATCGAGGACTTCTTGGACGACCTTGGTGCCCACAAGCATGCACGCGTGGCCAAGGAACTGGGCATCGATCTGTCGATGCTCAACGAGCTGTTGGAGGACCTCGGGCAGCTGGAGCTGACGCCCGCTGCTTTGGATGCCTCCGTCGCAGCGCCGGTCACGCCCGAGCTCGAGGTCGAGCCCAAGCTGGATGGCGGCTTTGAACTGCGCTTGTGTGATGGTGCGCTGCCCTCGGTCGAGGTTGAGCCCGGACTCGCGCGGTTGGCTGAGTTGCGTCGTGATGATGCTCAGGTGCGCAAGTTCCTGGGTGCTCAGCTCAAGGAAACGCGCGATCTCGCGGCCGCATTGGAGAGTCGCCGTCGCACGCTCTTGGCCGTGGCTCGCGAGGTCTTTGTGCGTCAGCACGCCTTCCTGCGGCACGGTTTGAACCACTTGGCGCCCTTGTCGATGGGTGAAGTCGCGGAGACCTTGGGTGTGGCGCTCTCTACCGTCTCGCGTGCCGTTGCAGGCAAGTACGTGCAAACACCGTATGGCATCTTGCCGCTGCGGCGCTTCTTCCAAGTGGCGGCCGGCGGCGACACCACGCGTGCGCGCGAGTCGCTGGGCGAAGCACTGGCCGCCCTGATCAAGGCCGAAGATCCGCGCCAACCACTCTCCGACGATGAGTTGGTGGCACGCTTGGCTGCACGCGGCTTTCAAGCTGCGCGCCGCACGATCGCACGCTGGCGCGAGGAGCTGGGGATTCCCACCTCGTATCGTCGCCGCAGCGCGAGCTGAGCCCACGCAGCGCGCTCGCGCGCTATCCTGTGCGCCCCGCTATGCGCACTGTCCGATTCCAAGTGGCCTACGACGGCTCACGCTACTTTGGCTGGCAACGCCAAGATGGCTTCGCGTCGGTGCAAGAGCGTTTGGAAGAGTGCTTTCTCGCCATCACCGGCGAGACGGTGGTCGTGCACGGCGCGGGACGCACCGACACCGGTGTGCACGCACTGGGGCAAGTGGCGCACGCGCGTCTGGCCTGCGACTTGCCCGATGATCGTCTGCGTCATGCATTGAACGCGCACGCAGGTGAGGGCTTGTCGGTGCCCAAGTTGGAGACATGCCACGACGACTTTCATGCGCGCTTCGATGCACGCGGCAAGCGCTACATGTACCACGTGGTGACCACGCGCTTTCCTCCGCCGTTGATGCGTCCGTACACGCACTACATCCCGTGGCCGCTCGACCTCACCAAGATGCGCACCGCCGCGCGCTTGCTGTTGGGGCAGCATGATTTCACGGCTTTTGGCAACACCGGTTCCCCGCGCAAGGACCACATCCGCACGATCCACAGCTTGAAGATCGTGGCGCGCCGCGACCGCTTCTTCTTTGTCGTGCAGGGCGATGGGTTCCTCTACAACATGGTCCGCACGATCGCAGGCACCTTGCTGGATGTGGGGCGAGGCAAGCGCGATCCAGAGTGCGTGACACGCGCCTTGGAACAGCGTGAGCGCAACGAGGCCGGTCCTACCGCGCCGCCGCAAGGGCTGTACTTGGTCAGCGTGCTCTACGATCAGCCCTTGTTCGTAGGCCCCGCGGCCCGCGGTGCGTCCAAATACGCACCTCCGGGTTGTTTTGACTAGGAAGATTTCCCTTCGGCTGTGTGCGCAGTGTGGCCGAAACGGGAAATGCGCCGAGGCGACTTTCGCACTTGGGCGCACGGTGCGAAGATCGCACTAGAGGACGAGTCCGGCGCCCCACCTCGGGACGTCGTGGTCCGCGTCTCTCAGCCAACTGTCGGTAGAGGTTCGGTCTAAACGCTGAACCGCAGAGGATCCTGATGCAACTGCACGTGTCCGTCCTGCACCACGATTACCCGGCCATGGTCCGCGAACATTGCGAGGAACGACTCGCTTCGCTGCGCCACTACGCTGATCGTGTCATTTCCCTCAAGGCGATGTTGGAGCGTGTCCACGCGGAGCACCGTGTGGAACTCGTCGCCTCTGTGGGCCATGGCGCTGTCCTTGTAGTGGACGCTCGTTCGGATCATGCAGGCAGTGCGCTCGACGAAGCCGTCGCGCGCTTGGACCGCCTGTTAGAGCGTCACTTCAAGAAGCACCTCGTGGCGCGCCGCCGCGAACGCTTGTCGAAGCCGCACTAGACCGCGCTGGGGTCGTGTAACGCGAACGGGGTCGTCTAACGGCCCCGTTCGCTTGTATATCGCCACGCGACACCTGCTATCATCCCGACCCCATGGGAGGCACGGCTGTCGAACGTCGCGTGCGCATCAAGAACGCTGCAGGTCTGCATGCGCGTCCTTGTCATGCCTTTGTGACCATTGCCCAGGCCCATAAGTCCACTTTGCGTGTGGCGAGCGGGGGCAATGAGGTCGACGGGAAGAGCATCCTGTCCCTGATGACCTTGGGGGCGCCGGTGGAGGCCGAGTTGCACCTACGTGCCGAGGGCGAAGACGCCCAGCACTTGGTGGATGCGCTGGTGGCCTTGGTCGAGTCGGGTTTCGGCGAGTTGGACTGAGTTGTAGGGCGACAGCGCGGCAGCGCAGCGGGAACTTCCTTCCCATTCCGCGCAAAAACACGGCTGCGCTCAGGATCTGCACCGCGTAGATCCGATTCCTTT
>CAIKQM010000092.1 GCA_903829565.1 uncultured Planctomycetota bacterium | reverse complement strand
GGCGACCGGCGCCAAGTCCGCCAAGCGCGTCTCCCAACGTTCCAAGGTGCGCAGCGAGCGTTGCAAGGCATCCAACGCGCCGCCTTCCTCGCTCGACAATGCTGCGGCGACAGCACTGAGCTGTGTGCCCAACTCACCCGCGTTGCGCAAGCGTTCGCGCTCTTGCAGCAACTGCGCATGCTCGTCGGCATCCGGCTTGAGGTCCGTCAGTTCGCGGGCTTGGAAGCGCAAGAGGTCCAAGCGATCGGCGCGATCACGCGCTGCTTTCTCGTGATTGGCGGCTAAGCCGACCAGCTCGACCCACGCGCTGCGCGCTGTGGCCCACGCGGTCACCTCTTTGCGGTGCGCGCCATAGGCGTCGAGCAGATCCACTTGTTCGCCGGTCTCCATCAGGCGCTGGTGCTCGTTTTGACCGTGAATTTCGATCAAACGCGCCGCCAATTCACGCAGCACCTTGGCCGTGGCAGGTCGATGATTGATCCACGCGCGTGTGCGGCCAGCAGCGCTGACTGTGCGCGACAAGATGAGCTCGTGCTCGTCTGCGGCACCCAGCGCACGCCACTGCACAGCCAAGTCCTCCAAGTGCTCGTCAAGAAAACCAGACAACGAGTCCGCGCCGCGCTTGGTCAGCACGAAGCGGCCTTCGACGCGTGCTTCGTCGGCGCCTTTGCGCACCAGGCTGCCGCGCGGCTTCTCGCCCATCAGCAACTCGAGCGCGTCCAGCAGCAGGCTCTTGCCAGCACCCGTCTCGCCTGTGATGGCATTCAAGCCACCGCCAAAGCACACATCCGCGCGCTCAAATAGCGCCAAGTTCTCGATGCTCAGGTCGCTCAACATCTGGGTAGCCGCCGTCGTGGGATCTGCAGTCGTGGGTGGGGTGCGAGGATCGCACCCGAGCCCCCACCGCGTCCATCCGCGGCCTGCATCTGCGCCACAAGACCCGCAGGGAGGCCTAATTGGGGCGATGCGTGCCCGTGGCGGCAGAGTCACGAGAGCCAGAGCTCCCCGATTCGCGAGCCGCGGCCGCCGCCTGTAGGGCTTCGGCACGGTGTTGCTGCAACTCACGACGCGCATGCGCAGGCAAGGGTGCCTTCAAGGCTTCGTCATAGGCATGCACCGCCAACTCGTGTCGCCCCAAGCGTGCTTCGGCCAAACCACGCGCCGCGTGAATCACACTGGCTTCGCCCACATCTTCAACGCACGGGACCACGGCTTCGACCTCGCACCATGGCTCGCCAAGGAACACTTCACAGACCCGCACGCGCAAGGTTACGCGCGTGTGCGGCTGCGTCTGCTCCAAAGCCCAGGCGCTGGCGCCCGCACGGCGCGCAAAGACGCGCACCTGAGGCGTGTCGTACTGTTCCTTGTGCCAAGGCAGCTGTGCATCGCTCCACGCTTGCCATGCATGCCAATCACGTTGTCCAAAACGCGTGACATACGGGTTCCATGCCGCGACCTCGGACTTCAGTTGCACGACCAGCTCTACACGCTGACCTAGGTAGCGCGTCGGTGTGGCCGACAACTCTTCCCACGACAAGGTGGGGTGCGGAGTAGCCTGCGCCGGCGTGTCTGCTTGCAGCGTCAACGGCGCCGCCGCACCCAAGGCGCAAGCGAGCATGACCGTGATCCCGAGAGCGTGGCGCATCACTAGGCCTTATCGGCCGGAGAGGCGCAAAGCCTCAAGTCGCGCGCACACCACCCACATACACGGCTTCCAGAGCCAATTCTGCGCCGCGTAGGACCACCAAGTCGGCCGGCGCGCCGATGGCAATGCGGCCGCAAGCGAGGCCCAGCGCCTCGGCAGGTGTGGTCGAAGCCATCGTCAGCGCATCGGCCAGCGACACATAGCCGCGCGACACGAGGCGACGGACCATCTCCAGCGGGGATAGTGCGGACCCCGCGAGCTTGGGCGGGTCGCCCG
>CAIKQM010000091.1 GCA_903829565.1 uncultured Planctomycetota bacterium | reverse complement strand
ATCCCCATGAGATCCGAGTAGGGGATGACCTTCCATCCGAACAACAAGTCGATGCCTTCCGGCGTGGCTCCGACCAAGAAGGTAGGCAGCACCATCAAGATGACCACGGCCACCAAGATGCGGAACACCGTGTTGTCGAGGATCTGCAGGAAGGCATCTTCCAGCAGCGCTTTGGTTGCGGGCTTCACTGCTTGCGCTCCTGTACGAGACCAATGAACGATTCCTCGAGCGACAGCTTGCGCGGCACGAGTGCGC
This sequence comes from uncultured Planctomycetota bacterium, assembly GCA_903829565.1. Lineage (GTDB taxonomy): Bacteria > Planctomycetota > UBA1135 > UBA1135 > SXXH01. The sequence goes on along the minus strand of CAIKQM010000091.1, from coordinate 1,509 downwards.
GGATAGATACGCCCGCCGAACGGAGTCGATCGACACAGGCATCGATCTCTTGATCGTTGAGCTGCAACTCAGCGGTCAAGCCTTCGACGCGCAGCGCAGCGCCCATGCCTGCGAAAAGCGCGGGGTCCACAGGTGCTGCGAACTCAAAGCGCACCAATCCTGTGCGCGGAGTCAGCTCTGCGATCGACCCTTCGCGCAGGATCCGGCCTTTGTCCATGATCACGATCCGGTCACACATCAACTCGACTTCGAGCAAGAGGTGTGAGTTGATGAAGATGGTGGTGCCGCGCGCTTTCAGATCCGCGATGATCTCGCGGATCTTCATGCGTCCCACGGGATCGACACCATCGGTGGGTTCATCGAGGAAGAGCACCTCTGGTTCGTGTACCAAGGCCTGCGCCAAGCCGATGCGCTGTTGCATGCCCTTGCTGTACTGCGCGACCTTCTTGTCGGCGGCTTCGGTCATGCCCACTTGAGCCAGCAAGTGCGGCACGCGCGCATCGACTTCCGCGCGTGTGCAACCGGACATCATCCCGAAGATGCGCAGCACTTGGCGACCTGTCAGGTGACCGGGCATGCGGTGTGCTTCGGGCAGGAATCCCACGCGCACTCGCGAGCGCGGATCCGACGGGGGCAGTCCGAACAAGCGTGCTTCGCCTTCGTAGCCGCGCACAAGCCCAAGCAGGACCTTGACCATGGTCGACTTGCCCGCGCCATTGGGGCCCAGCAAGCCAAAGACGCTGCCGCGTCCGACTTCGAGAGTGACGCTGTTGAGTGCGGTATGGCCACTCTTCGAGAAGAATGAACCGCCGTAGCGCTTGGTCAGGTTGCGCACGGAGATGATGGGCTCAGACATGGCGCGCAAGGATAGCGCAGCCGAGCCTCGTCGCGACGCACTTCAGCGCGTCATTGCCAAACGTGCAGCACCGATCCAGCCGGCATCCGAGCCGAGGCCTGCGGGCACCACACGCACCTGCGCCAGCCGGCGTCCGTAGCTGCGTTCTTGCAAGCCTTGGCGCACACCAGGCTCTAGTGCATCGGCTGCAGCACCGAAGCCGCCACCCAGCACGAAGGTGCGCAGATCCAGCAGTGACACCGCGGCAGCCAGTCCGCGTCCAAGATCCAAGCCAATCGCGTGCAGCAGCTCGCGTTCGGGGCCTGCGCCTGCGCGTGCGGCATCGGCCAGCTGTTCCAGATTGCCAGGAGACACGCGCGGCAAGCCTGCGGCGAGCGCACGCTTCTGCGCAGCGGTTGCGGAGGCCAAGGTTTCCAAGCAACCGAGCCGACCGCAGCCACAGCGCGGACCGCTGGGGTCCACCACGATGTGCCCGATCTCACCTGCCATGCCGCCCGGGCCTGAGTAGAGCTTGCCACCGAGCACCAAGCCGCCACCGACACCCGTGCCGAGTGTCACCACGAGGACATCGTCGACACCGCGCCCTGCGCCCAGCCAGTGCTCGCCGAGAGCTGCGACATTCGCATCGTTCTCCAGCACCACGCGTGAGCTAT
>CAIKQM010000090.1 GCA_903829565.1 uncultured Planctomycetota bacterium | reverse complement strand
TGCCGTGACAGCACGCCTCTCGTTGCTCCTGCTCATCGCCTGCGTGGGCGCGTGGATCGCTAGCTTCGCTGCTCGCGGCGAGGTGATCGCGCCGCATACGAATCGACTGGAGCTCGGCCTCAGCGAAGACGCCACGCAGCCCAGCAGTCGGCGACACTCGGACTACAGCAACTACTACCTGCCCGAGATGGCGCTACACGAGCAGGCCTGGAGCCGCGGCGAGCTGGCGCTGTGGAATCCGCATGTGCAACTGGGGCGGCCCGCCTCGCACCTTGCCGGTGTGTCGCCGCTGTACCCGCCCATGGCGTTGTGCTTGGCCGTGGCACCGAGCCCACCGGTGGCACACACCTTGTTGGTGTGCGTCACTCTGCTGTTGATCGCGTTGTTCGGATGGCTGTGGTTGCGCGAGCTAGGGCTTGGCGCGGAAGCATGCGGTGTCGGGGCCGCGTTGTTGGCCTTCAGCCCGTTCACTGCGTACTGGGCACCGTTGCAGTTGTTCGCGTCCACGATCTGTTGGACCTTGGGAGTGTTGTGGTTGCTGCAACGCACCATCACGCAGCCAAGCGCTTGGACTTGGTGGGGCTTGAGCGTGTGCGTGTGGCTCTTGTTGCTCTCCGGCTACCCACAGCAAGTGGTCTGGCATCTCGTGGTCGTGTGGGTCGCGATCGCACCGCAGGTCTTGCGTAGGCCCGTTCCTTGGCGTTTGGTCTGCGCGTGGCTTGGTTGCGCAGCTGTGGGTGTGCTGCTGGCAGCACCGGTGTTGCTGGATACTGCTACAGCGGCCGCGCGCGCGGATCGTGCACAGTTGGAAACGAGCTTCTTCCTCGATGCTTTGCAGCCGTTGGGCTCGCTCAAAGATCTGGGGCAGCAGCTTCTGCAACTGTTGGATCCGCGCTTGGCCGAAGGCCCACGCTTTCAAGGTGTGGCCTTTGGCTTGTGTGGCATGGCCTTGTGGCTGTGGAGCTTTGCGCTTCCTCAGGGTCGGCGCTGGGCGTGGTTCGTGCTGTTCTTGTTGCTGCTCACATGGTTCCCGGCGTTGTACCGTCCCTTGTTGTCGCTGGATGCCTTTACGCTGTCACGCTTCACGCCTGCAGCTGTGACGGTGATCCCGTTGGCTGCAGCGGCTGCGTGGGCTGTGCATTTCATGAGCCTGCGTTCGTGGCCGCGGCCCGTGGTGATGGGGCTAGCTGGTTTGACGGTGCTCTTGACCGTGCTCACTGCCCGTCCACTTCTCTTGACACAGCCGCTGCAGGCCCTGGCGCAGACCTCGCCCTTGGTCGAGACGCTGCGCGCCGAGCTACAGCCAGAGGAGCGCTACGCGCTGGTCAGTCACCGTGATGTGCGCTTGCTGCCCGCCAACCAAGAGACAGCCCTCGGCTTGCACAGTGTGCACAGCTACGACTCGTTGTCGTCGCGTGAGTACCAAGCATGGTGTGCGCGTTTGTCCGCAGCAGGCGCCCAGACGGCCGGTCGTTGGTTCCGGCATTTCGACCAGCCCGAGCTCTTGGAGCCGCAAGCCTTGGCACGCGCAGGCGTGGCTTTGCTCTTGTCAAACCAGCCTTTGCCCGCGGAACACTACAGCTTGGTGCGTCCGTTGGGTGAGTTCTCTTTGTGGCGCGCGAAGCGCCCCATTTGGCGTGCAGGACTCATCGAAGAGGGCACTTCGAACGCGCCCCGCACTGTCAACGCAAGTGTCGCCCATGACGCGTGGTCATGGGAGCCTCTCGCCAACGAGGCCGCGTTCTTCGCGGCTCGTCAGTACCATCCGCACTGGCGTGCGCGTGTGAGCACCACGAATGGAGTGCTCGAGGTAGGACCCACGCTGTACGACAACGTGTACTTGAGCTTCCGCGTGCCCGCAGGCTCTACCGGCATCGAGTTGCGCTTTGAGCCCTACGCGCGTTTCGGTTGG
>CAIKQM010000089.1 GCA_903829565.1 uncultured Planctomycetota bacterium | reverse complement strand
CCCGGAGGCCTCCTTCCAAGAGCTCAAGCAACTCCACGCGATCTACTTGGGCGCCATCGGCGACCCGCGCGCGCCGGTGGGCAAGATCGAGTACGGCATCATCGCCAAGATGCGCTTCGAGCTCGACTTGTACATCAACTTGCGCCCGGTGCGCTTGTACGACGAGCGCTTGTGCCCCTTGAAGGGCAAGGGGCCGAAGGACATCGACATGGTGTTCGTGCGCGAGAACACGGAAGGCGCCTACACCGGCACCTTCGGTTTCGCGCACAAGGGCCTGCCGATCGAGGTTGCATCGCAGGTGATGACCTACACGCGCCACGGGGTCGAGCGTGCGATCCGCTACGCCTTTGAGGCGGCGCGCGCGCGCAACAAGCAGCGCAAGGTCACGTTGATCGACAAGGCCAATGCTCTGCGCTCGCACGACCTGTGGCAGCGCACGTTCTATGAGGTCGCCAAGGAGTACCCGGACATCAAGACCGAGCACGCCTACATCGACGCGGCCTGCATGTGGTTGGTCAAGAACCCCGAGTGGTTCGATGTGGCGGTCACGACGAACTTGTTCGGCGACATCATCACCGACCTCGGCGCCATGTTGCAGGGCGGCATGGGCATTGCCGCTTCCGGCAACCTGCACCCAGGTCAAGTCAGCTTGTTCGAGCCGATCCACGGCAGCGCGCCCAAGTACGCTGGCCAGAACAAGGCCTGCCCGGTCGCGGCCATCATGGCGGCCTCGATGATGTGTGACTACCTGGGCGAGAAGAAGGCCGGTGAGGCGATCGAGAACACGATCATCGACCTCATCCGCAGCAACCGCATCCGCAGCGTCAACACCGGCGATCACGGCACCACTGAGATCGGTGACATGGTCGTGGCGCACCTGCAGGGCAAGCTCGCGAAGGTCTGAGATCGCGGCTAAGGCCGGATCAGAGTTGTAGTCGGCGGGCGCTGGCCATAGGGCTGGCGCCCGTTGTCGTTCAGGGGGGCATGGCTACAGATCGTCTCTGACGACAACGCTGCCGTCGGGACGGATCGTAGCCGTCACTTGGTACATGCCGGACGCTTCGAAGTACCCCGACGGGCCGTGCGTAACCCGTTGTCCATCCTTGTCAAACGCGATGGACAGGCCTGTCTCGCCAGTCGGCTTGACAGCTACGGTGCGTGAACTCTCCGGGGCCAAATCGCCCAGCGCCTGTTCAAAGCCAGTGCCTGTGATCACCACCCCTTGGAGAGGTCCGCCCGTCGCGTTGATGACAGTGACCTGCGGATCACGCGCACAGGCCGTCAGCACGAGCGCAAGCAGGTTCAGGCTTAGGATCCGCTTCATAGTAGTGGCTTGTAGGTGAACAAGTCCGCTTCACCATACGCACCACCCGTGGCCTTATTGAGCGCGCGCACCAGCTTGCCCGCCACGTTGCGCGTCAAACGCCGACCACGCACGGCACGCGCCACCATCTTGTGCGTGAGTTGTTCGTCGGATGCGGCCACCAACTGTGTGGCATTGAGGGCGTGTTGTTGCATCACAGCTGCGATGGGTTGCGGACCCATGTCGCGTTCGTCATCACCATCGGTGTCTAGCTTGTTGGACAGATCGCTCATGCGTTGGATGGTAGTGCATTGTGAAAGCCGTATACACTTGTCATAGTTGCGCGCACGCATGACCATCCTCCGTACGGCTCCTGTGGAAACGTCTCGCACGCGACTGGGCGTGCTTCTTGCGCACGGAGAGATGCGCGTCTTGGCGATGCAAGCCTTCAAGGCTGGTCAAGTTGTCGACACGCTGCGCGGCATGATCAAGAAGCGCGCCACGCGCTACACCTTGCAGGTCGGTTGGAACCAGCACTTGGATGTGGCCAAGGATGCGCCGCTTGAGCGCGTGATGGCCGAGCACCCGTGGCAGTTCCTCAACCACAGCTGCGAGCCCAATGTGCGTGTACAAGGCCGCGATCTCGTGGCGGCGCGCGCCATCAAGGCCTACGAAGAGCTGTCGTTTGACTATGAAACGACGGAGTGGGACATGGCCTCGCCGTTCACTTGCCGTTGTGGCGCGTGTGAAGGTCGCACGGTGCGTGGCTTCCGTTGGTTGTCCAGCGAAGACCGCGTGCGTCGTCTCGCCGTGCTTGCGCCGCACTTGAAAGAGCGCTTGGAACTCGTCGAAGTGTGAGCGCGCTGCGGCTGCTGCATCGCTTTCTCGACGCGCCGTTGCTGCGCGCTCCAGACAGCATTGCCATTGAAGTGCCGGCTGGTTGGGACACTGCCGGCAAGGCGCGCGCGCGCCAGACGTTGACGTACAAGCAGCTGGCGCTGCGTTCGGATGCGCTAGCGACAAGTTTGGTCGCACGCACGGGGCCCGAGCGCATCGTCGCCATCCTGTTGCCGCGTGAGCAGGTCGAGCTGTATGTCGCGCAGTTGGCTGCACTCAAGGCCGGTGCCGCCTACGCCTGCATCGAGCCTTCGCTGCCCGATGACTATGCGCGCCACCTTGTCGAGGACACGCAGGCAGACGTGCTGTTGACCGATGCCAGTGGCGCGCTTCGGGCCGCTGCCTTGGGCGTGCCAGCCGACAAGGTGGTGGTCGTGCCCCAAGCCGATCCCGCCGCTCCCGCAGCAGCGCTTGTGGACCGCGCCACGCCACAGAACTTGGCGTACTTGATCTACACCTCGGGCACGACCGGCCGCCCCAAGGGTGTGATGATCGAGCACGCGAGCATCGCGAACTTGGTTGCCTCGGACCTCGCGGAGTTCGCGCTGGGTCCAGGTGATCGCGTCGCCCAAGGCTCGTCGCCCGCCTACGACTCCAGCATCGAGGAGACATGGCTGGCACTCGCTGCCGGCGGCACAGTTGTGGTGCTTGATGATCGCGTCGTGCGCTCGGGCCCGGACTTGTTGGCGTGGCTTCAACACGAGCGCATCACGGTCTTCTGTCCTCCGCCGACACTGTTGCGTGCCACCGGTTGCAAGGATCCACGCACGGCCTTGCCGGACTTGCGCTTGCTCTACGTGGGTGGCGAGGCCTTGCCCGAGGATGTCGCGGACCTGTGGTCCGCAGGCCGTCGTTTGGAGAACGGCTACGGTCCTACCGAGTGTTCGGTGACTGCGACGCGCTGCACGGTACAGGTTGGTGCGCCCATCACGATTGGTCGTCCAGTACGCGGCAACACGGCGGTGGTGTTGGATGATGAGTTGCGCGCCGTGCCGTACGGCGAGGTGGGCGAGCTGTGCTTGGGCGGTGCAGGCGTTGCGCGCGGCTATCGCAACAATGAGCAGCAAACTGCCGAGCGGTTCGTGCAGCATCCCGAGCATGGTCGCATCTATCGCACCGGCGACTTGGTGCGTCAGGACGCGCAGGGCAACTTGGTGTACTTGGGCCGCCGCGACACGCAAGTCAAGGTGCGCGGTCACCGCATCGAGCTCGAGCAGATCGAGACGCGCTTGGCCGAGCTGCCCGGTGTGCGCGAAGCCGTTTGCGCAGTCCAAGGCGAAGGGTCCCGCAAGAGCATCGTGGGCTTCGTGGTGCCTAGTGATCCGGCGACACCTCCGGACTTGGAGGCCTTGCGCAACCAGCTGGTGGTCCTGCTGCCTGCACCGATGGTGCCGACCAAGTTGGGACTCTTGGAGGCTTTGCCCAAGAGTGTCGGCGGCAAGCTGGATCGCAAGCGTTTGCCGAAGCTGGAGTTGTCCAGCCGTTTGGACAACACCGAAGAGCTGGAGGGCATGGCAGCCATCTTGGCGGGACGCTTTGCCAAGGTGCTGGGCTTCACCTCGGAGGCCGGCACAGCCAGCGGTGTGGGTCTCGACAGCGACTTCTTCCTCGAGCTTGGCGGCGACTCGCTGGCTGCTGCGGAACTGGTCTCGTTGCTGCGCGAAGATCCGCGTACCGAAGCGATCACGGTGCGCGATCTCTACGCTGTCCGCACGGTACGCGGCCTAGTGCCACTGTGCAGAGACACCGCTCCGCACGCTGCGCCCCATGCCTCGCAAGTAGCCGAGCAGCCCCCGCGCTACGGCGAGTCCAAAGGCTCACCCGTCTGGTTCACCGTCGCTCAGACGGCGTGGATCTTGGCGGAACTTGCGCTCATCTCCGCTCTGGCGCTGTGGATCTTGGTCGAAGCCCTGCCTTGGCTTGTAGAGCAGTTGGGCTTGGGCGGAACACTCGTCGCAGCGCCGCTCGTGGCGTTGCTGGCCGCAGTGGCATGGATGCCGCTGGCTTTGCTGGCGACCGTCGTGCTGAAGCGTGTGTTGATCGGCAGGTACACCCCCGGGCGACATGCCGCTTGGAGCGGTTGGCATCTGCGTCATTGGATCGTGGCGCGTTCCGCACGCCGCATTCCATGGCGCTTGTTGGCCGGCACCGAGCTGACATCCATCGTGTTGCGCTTGCTCGGCGCGCGCGTGGGCACAGGAGTGCACATCCATCGCGGCGTCGACATGGTGGATGGCGGCTGGGATCTGTTGGAGCTCGGTAACTATGCCACGCTCTCGCAAGACGCCACGCTTCACACAGTGGAGTTGAGCGCCGGCACTCTGGTGGTGGGGCCCATCTCGATGGGGGATCACAGCGCGGTGGGCATTCGCACCGGCATGGCCCCAGGCAGCACACTCGCTGCGCGTTGTGTGCTTGGTGACTTGTCATGGCTGGAGGCCGGTGCGCGCACGCAACCGGGCGAGCTATGGGACGGCGTGCCCGCGCGCTGCCAAGGTCATAGGCCCACACCCGTGACCGAGACGCCGCTGCACTCCGGTGCCATGCAAGCGCTGGCGTCGGTCGCCTTGCGGGCCTTTGCCCGCGTCGTCGTGGAAGCGCCACTCGTAGGCGCCGCTCTCGCGGCCTCGGCGTACTTCCACTTGGATCAAGCCGCCTTGCTGGGGTGGCTCGAAACACCTCAGTTGACGCTGGAACTAGTGGTGTTGGTGGGACTCGTCTTGGTCTTGCGTGTGCCGCTCACCTTGCTGGTCGAATGCTTGCTCGTGCGGGCACTCACACCTAAACACACGCTGCATTGCCAGCGCGGCTCGTTCGCCTACGAACGCATTTGGATTGTCTCGGAGCTAACCGACTCGGCCTCCAACTGGTTGAGCGGTTCCTTGATGTGGCCCATCTGGTTGCGTGGTGCGGGCATGAAGATCGGCCGCAACAGCGAGGTGAGCACTCTCATCGATCTCGTACCGGGCATGGTCGAGATTGGCACGGATAGCTTCCTTGCCGATGGCATCTATCTGGCAGGGGCACGCCTGCGTTCAGGCGTCGCGTCGGTGGAGCCCACACGCGTCGGGGACCGTACCTTCGTCGGCAATCACGCCACCATTCCTGCTGGAGCGCAACTTCCTCCGGATGTGCTCATCGGTGTCAGCACAGTTGCCGATACGAGTTCAATCACCGAGCCAGGTGTGTGGTTCGGACATCCGCCGTTCTTGATGGCGCGCCGCTTCGAGCCTGAGATGGATCGCTCGTTGACGCACACGCCCAGCAGGATGCGCCGCATCTCGCGCTGGTTCTGGGAGCTGTTGCGCTTCGCGTTGCCTTTGCCGGTCGCTGCGTTGGCGATGGTGTGGACCGCGCTCGCAGGTCACGAGTGGTACACCGTCATGGCCGCCACGTTGGCCACGGGTGCGCTGGCCGTGGCGTTCTTGCTGCTGCTCAAATGGTCGTTGCTTGGTCGCGTGCAACCGGGCAAGCACCCTCTGTGGTCGTGCTGGTGCAGTCGCTGGGACTTTCTCTATGTCGCATGGGGGATGATCGCGCGCGGGTTCCTGGCCGAACTCGAGGGCACTCTGCTCCTCAATGCCGTGCTGCGCGGCTTCGGCATGCGCATCGGCAAGCGCGTGCTGTTGGGTGGGGGCTTCGCGCAAGTGGTCGACCCCGACATGCTGACCTTTGAGGACGACAGCACGGTGGTCGGCAACTT
>CAIKQM010000088.1 GCA_903829565.1 uncultured Planctomycetota bacterium | reverse complement strand
GGAACGCACTCAAAGTGCGCGTGACTGGCGCCGACCTGCGCTTGGAAGCGTGGCTCAATGGTGAGCCGCTCGTGGATTACCAACTGCCCAGCGGCACACCCGGCTATGCGCCCACGGGCCTGATTGGTGTGCAGGTCCATGGTGATCGCAACGATCCGCCCGAGACGGCGGCGCGCTTTCGCAATGTGCGCATCAAGGACCTCGCCCCTACACCGAGCGACATGTTCGTCACGGATGACAAGGGGTTCCTCGCAGCGACGCCGTGGGGCGTGGCGAATGGCTGGGTCTCGCTCTTCGATGGCCAGTCCTTGGCCGGATGGGAAGAGGCCGATGGTCAAGGTGGCTTTGAAGCCACGAACGGCGTGCTGCGCTTGATGACCAAGGGCGGCGCACAGTCCATCCGCACGCGCGACGATTGGAAGGACTTCGAGTTCCAGCTCGACTTCGCCATGGCGCGCGGCACGAACTCGGGCGTCTTCTTGCGTGGCGACCGCAAGGGTGGCGACCCGGCTTGGTCAGGTTGCGAGATTCAGATCTTGGATGATCATCATTGGGAAGCGGATCAGAAGTACACGCTCAAGCCGTGGCAGTTCACAGGCAGCTTGTACGGCTCGGCGGCACCAGCAACCAAAGCGCTCAAGCCGCATGGTGAGTGGAATCGCATGTCGATCCGCATGAAGGGCAGCACGGTGCGCACACTCTTGAATGGTGCCGAGCTGTATAGCGTCGACACCACCAAGCTCGAAGTACCGCAAGGTCAGAAGCCTTTCGCCGAGCGTGCCGGCACAGGTTTCATCGGCATCCAACGCCATGCGCCGGAGGGCTTGCAAGTCGACAGCTACTTGCAAGTGCGCAACATCTGGGCGCGCCGTCTCTGATCGCTGCGGCTGCGGCCGCTGTGTTGTGCGGTGGTTGGTGGTGGACTCATGCAGCCACCGCCACTGCCGAAGCGGACTTTCCGCCCGCCGGACGCATGGTGGGAAGCGAGGTCCCACTGCGCGTCATCGAGCGCGGTAAGGGCCCCGTGGTGGTCATGGTGCATGGCGCATGGGGCGGTCCCGAAGATTGGCTCACTACGGTGGTACCGTTGCTGGAGGACCAAGCGCGGTGCCTTGTGATCGAACGACCAGGGCATGGTTGGTCGAGCGACACACAGCCGGGTGCAGGCACGCCACTGGCGCAAGCACGCGTGCTGCGTGCAGCCGTGCGCGAGCTTGGCATCGAACGACCGATCCTCGCGGGCTTCAGCTATGGCGCAAGCGTGTGCGCTGCGTGGGCGACACAGTGGCCAGATGAAGTCGCCGGTGTGTTGCTCGTCAGCCCGGCGCTCTATCCGTGGACCGGCTTTGAAAGCGCACTCTTCGCAGCGGCGAACTTGCCGCTGGTGGGTGAACTGTCGGTGCCCACCCTCGTGATGCCGATGGGTCTCATCACAGCACCGGCCTCGTTGGACAAGGTGTTCCAACCACAAACACCGCCCGACACCTTCACCGGCTCTCCTTGGCGCCTGGCTCTGCGTGCGGCCAACTTCCGCGCCAACATCCGTGACTTGCGCCGCCTACGCAGTTCGGTCGCCATCGTGTCGCCGTACTACCCGCGCATCACAGCACCCGTACGCCTGGTGCACGGCACCGGTGATCGTGTGGCGTATGCAGACTTTCACAGCGCGCGCTTTGCCAAAGAAGTCCCTCACGCGCAGGTGACCTTCATCCCCGATGCCGGACATCAAGTGCTCTACACTGATCCCCGCATCGTCGCGGAGGAACTAGAAGCCTTGCTGCCAGCGCGCTAAGTACGGCGCACGACCTTCAGAGCGAAGGGCAAGGACGAAGACGGCAACGGTGTGAGTCGCAGCACGACAGTGCGCTCTTCCTTGGGTTCCAAACGCAGACGGCCCTCTTGAGCGCTTGGCGCGGCTACCGGCTCAACCAGCAAACTGCGTGTATTGTCCGGCAAATCGTGCGTTTTGGACTTACCGGCCCAGGCCGTGTGCACCTGTGCATCGCGACTGAGCACTTGCCAAGCCAAGCCGATGTCGGCGTCCTGCTTGCCGAAGCGCACATCAAGCTCCACGGGTGCCGAGCTCGCGTTCACAAGCTCTAGCGTGATCTCATAGTTGACCAAGTAGTTGCCCACCGTCTCGGGATGCACGTACGGCGGATGCAGCAGCATTCCGTTGGTCTGGCGAGCCTCTGGGCAATCGCGCACTTGCACGGCGGGCGCCGCCATCAAGAAGGACAACCCGTCAGCAGGCAGCTGGCTCACATCCAAGCGTGCACCTCCACGCCAGACAAAGTTGCGTGACACGCCGGACACGCGCCGCACGTGACACGGCGGTGGTGCAATCGACAGGTCCATGGTCTCTTGAGACTGTGCTCCCGTTGACAACAAGCGCTCACAAGCAGCGGTCAGCTGCGCCTCGGGAGTCGCTGCATCGACTGCTACGATCCAAGCATCCAAGCTGGTCGTCGTCACCGCAGACTCGAGCGGAGACACTTGGACGCGAACCATGCCGTTCACGAAGGCACTCGTTGCCATGGTCCACGCAGTCGCGCGTCCTTGCTGCGGAGCTAGAGCAAACGCTGCTTGCGCAGGTTGCCACGCATCCTCCAGCCACGCACGACCAAGCGCCGCTTCAGGGCCGTCTTCCGCACTGAATTCACCCTGCGCCGTGATCATCTGCAAAGGAGTCACGCGGACGGCTGCTGCGCCGCGATTGCGCGTGTACACCACGATGCGCTTGGGGCGTTGGGCATCCTCGGCCTCGCGCACGAAGTGGTACAGGAAGACATCAAACGACTGCGTCAAGCCATCGAAACCGTACGAGCGCTGAGTGCGCATCTCTGCCGGCACGGAACGCCCGTCCTTCATCGCAAACGGGGGCAAGTGTGTGGTCGTGGCGTACAACACGCCTTCGCCGCGAAAGAGCTCGGGCAAGTCCGAGTCGATACGCAAGGGCACATCGCTGCGCTCGATGATCGTCCCTGGCAACAGCCAACCTGCGCAACGCGAGCAGGTGTCCTTGCCCTGCAGCGGCACCAGCGGCGTGAACGGCCT
>CAIKQM010000087.1 GCA_903829565.1 uncultured Planctomycetota bacterium | reverse complement strand
TGCACAATGCCAAGGCGGGCAGGTGCAACATCACCGAGGCTCGCATGCCTGTGCCTGTATTCGTCGGGCAGCCAGTCAGGTAGCCCAGCTCACGCGTCGCAGCAAAGGCCACGTCCGCCTCCAACGAGCGGTCCAGTTCCTGCGCGCGACGCAAGCAGTCACCCAATGCCATGCCGCGCCCCATGGCTTGCAAGCGCAGGTGATCTTCCTCGTTGACCATCACCGAGATGGTCTCGCTCGGCGCGAAGGCCACTGCACGGCCAGGCAGCACAGTCTCACCCTCTTCTCCGGGTGCCAGATCCCGCGACACCAGATGGCGTTCGCGCAGCACCAGGCGTAACAAGGGCGAGACAGCAGACATCTCAGCCCACTGAGTCTCACCCTCAAAGCGACGCGCGACGAGCAACTCGCGCATGTGCGCGCAAATCTCGAGTGCTTGCTGCGGTGGCAGCTTGTGCACGAAGGGCGCGCCTTGGATGTTGCGAGCCAGACGCACACGACACGACAAGGCCACATCGGCGGCATCGCCAGAGGGGTTCATCCACTCGCCGGTGCGGGAAGCGAGTCTCAGCAGATCGATCGGTGCGTGCGCCATGATGGGAAGCTCTCACATCTGTAGCACAGGCACCGCTGTCACGGAACAGCTACAGGGCTTAGGGCAACGGCTTCTTGACCCAAAGTGCGCGCTTCAAGCTGACCCAGCGGTTGGCCAGCAAGCCACGCAGGAGGCTGATCTTGGCATCCTGAGCTGCAAGCGCCTCCCGTGCACGAGCCACTTGAGACTCAAGATCGCTACGCACTGCCCGTTCATGGGCCAGTTGGGCCTGTGTCGCGAGGTGCCGCTCCTCGCTGGCGGCCCATTCCCCTTCCAAGCGCGTGATCGAGGCTGCTTGGGCACTCAGCTCACTGCGCGCGGACTGCAACGCGCCACGGTGTCCTTCCAAGTCGGCGCTGAGGTCGCGCACCACGGCGCGATGCTCGTCGAGGAGTGACTCCAAGGCCGCCGCCCGCTGGCGTGTGTCAGCCAGCGCCAAGCGTTCACCAGCTAGCTCATGTCGCAGACCTTCGGCGCTGGCCCGCTCGGCTTCAAGGTCCGCGGCACTGGAACGCAACGCGTCTTCCACGTGCGTCAGTTGCACGCGCAACTCGTCCACAAGTGTCTTGTGACCGGCGAGATCTTTCTCGAGGACCGCGTACGCTTCACGGTGGCGCGCAAGATCCGCTTCCAGCTCGCTGCGCACAGAGGCAAAGGCGATGCGCGCTTCGCGCTCCAGATCCTCGCGGCGCATCAACTCTGCAGTCAGAGCAGCAAGTTGGGCACCTAGTTCCTGTTGCACACGCACATGCGCGTCAATCTCCGCGCGCACGCTGTGCAAGTCGCGCTCGCGTTCCGCGACCAACGCCTGCTCGCGCAACAAGGCATGACGCGCCGCTTCGGCAGCAGCACGCCCGAGTTCCACATCGGCCAGTGCAGCACGCAACTCGACTTCCAAACGCTCGAGCTCGGCACGCAGCGCTGTCTGCTGCGTGCGATGGCCGTCCAAGTCCGCCCGCGTCTCGACCAAAGCAGCCTTGTGACCGGCAAGATCCTCTTCCAAGGTCACGCGTGCTGCTTGCTCGGCCGCCAGCAATGCCTCGCGCTCGGCGAGCACCTGCTGCCAAGCAGCCAGTTGCTGCTCGCGATCCGCAAGCACCAACTTGTGCTCCGCGAGCGCATGCTCCAACTCGGTGCTGTGCGCTTGCAGGCTGCTGACAGCGCGCCCGAGCGCCAGCGTCTCGTCGCGTAGCGCGGCTTCCTCCACACGCAAGGCGGCAACGGTGGCGCGGTGGCCATCCAGATCAGCCTGCACAGCAACCAGTGCCGACTTGGTCTGGACCAAGTCTTCACGCAAAGTCTCGGCCAC
>CAIKQM010000086.1 GCA_903829565.1 uncultured Planctomycetota bacterium | reverse complement strand
GATCAGCAGCTCCTCGCCAGTTCAGCGGCGCTTTCCGCAAAGTCGGGATCCACACGGAGGATCAGTGCCTCCATGTCAAGAATGTCTGTCACCTTGCCTTGGATGACCGCCGTGCCCAACAGGCCCGAGTTGCGGCCACCTGGGCGCAAGGTGTACGCCTCCGCGACGATGTCGAGGATGCGATCCACCACAAGGCCGATGCTGCGACCGTGCGAGGTGTAGACCACCACTTGCAGGCTGGTGGTGTCAGACGCTTCCGTGCCGTAGCAACCGAGCGCCTCAGCCAACGGATAGAGTTGGAGGATCTCGTTGCGGTACTGCACCACATCACGGCCATTGCTGCGCTCGATCGTCGTGCGCGGGAACTCCTCGAGTCGAGCCACAGCCGACAGCGGGATACCCACACGGCGATCTTCGCCAAGGCGGAAGAGCAACAACGCACTCTTGTCTTCGCCGTCTGCGTTCTTCGCGGCTTCCGCAGCTTGCGCGTTCTTCGCAGCCACCTTGGAACCGACGACTCCACCACGCGTGGCGATGCCCATCACATCCAAGATCAAGGCTACTTTGCCATCGCCCATGATGGTCGCGCCGGCATAGCACGACAGTCCTTTGAGCTGCTTGCCCAACGGCTTCACCACGATCTCCTCGGTGTCGTTGATGTCGTCCACGAGCAAGCCGAAGGTTGTTTGATCCGCTTGCAACACCACGATGTTCGCGGCTTCCGTTGCACTGGCCCCGCGACCGAGCTTCTTGCGGGCCACGCCCAGTTCAGCGCCCAAATCCACCAGCGGCAGCAAGTTGCCACGCAAGCGATAGACCGGCACACCGTCGACCATCTCAATCGCCGAACCCAGGTTCTCAGGCTCCACGCGCACCAGCTCCAGCAGCGAGACCTGCGGAATCGCGTAGCGATCGCCGCCGCAGTTCACCAGCAAGGCCGGGATGATCGCCAACGTCAGCGGGATCTTGATGCGAAAAGTAGTGCTCTGGCCGCGCACGGTGGAGACATCCACGGCGCCGCCGATCTTCTCGATGTTGGTCTTGACCACATCCATGCCCACGCCGCGGCCTGAGACATTGGTCACCTGCGCAGCAGTCGAGAAGCCCGGCGCGAAGATGTGCATGATGCACTCGCGCTCCGACAACCTAGCCGCTTGCTCGGCCGGCATGAGGTTCTTCTCGATGATCTTGGCGCGTACGCGCTCGACATCGATGCCGCCACCGTCGTCGTTGATCTCGATGTTGACTTGGCCGCCTTCGTGGAAGGCGCGCATCAAGATGCGACCTTCGCGCACCTTGCCGGCCGCCACGCGCTTGTCCGGCGTCTCGACGCCATGGTCGATGCTGTTGCGCACAATGTGCGTCAACGGGTCCTTGATGGCCTCGATGATGGTCTTGTCGAGCTCGGTGTCCTTACCTTCCATCTCGAGGCGGACTTCCTTGCCACACATCTTCGCCAGGTCGCGCACCACGCGCGGGAACTTAGCCCACACATTGCCGATCGGCTGCATGCGCGTCTTCATGACACCCTCTTGCAGTTCGGTCGTGACACGGTTGAGGCGCTGTGTCGTCGCACCGATCAACGAGTCACTCTCTTGCGCCGTGTGCTGCAGGATCTGGTTGCGGGCCAAGACCAGCTCGCCCACCAAGTTCATCAAACGATCGAGCAACACCACGTCGACGCGGATGTTGGACTCGCTGATGGCACCGCCTTGCTTGTCCCCTTCACTCTCAGCGCGTTCCTCTGCCTTCGCAGGCGCAGGTGCAGGCGCGGGCGTGGGCGTGGGCACCAAGGCCGCGGCCACCTCCTCGCGATCGCGGCGCGCCTTGACGAGCGGCTGTGGTGCAGCGGGCACAGCGGCTGCTGCCGGCGCCGGCTTGGATGCGCCCTCTTGCAGTTGCGATAGGAGCGCCTTCAGCGCCGTCCAATCGTTGTCGCCTTCCGAGCCCGACTGCTCAATCGCGCCAAGCATCTGACGCACCGCATCCACCAACTTGAGCAAGCCAGTGGCGATGTCGTCGTTCATCTCGAGCTTGCCGTCACGCAAACGCGACAACAAGTTCTCGCCCACATGCGTCACCCCTTCGAGCTGACCGAAGCCAAGGAACCCACAGGTACCCTTGATCGTGTGGATGGTGCGGAAGATGCTCGCGAGCGTCTCCGGTGCACGAGGATTCTCTTCCAGCGTGATCAGATCCGTGTCGAGCCGGTCGAGGTTCTCGTAGCTCTCCACGAGGAACTCGCGTACAGCATCGTCCAAGTCGCTCATAGTGGTGGCGCGCCGCGGCGTGAAGCCGCAGGCCTTCGCAGGTGGTGCAGGGTGGTGGTGGTGACGCGGCACGGTCGCGCCCAAGGAGCAACCGGTCCACGCACCGTCCATCGGCCCCTGATCGCGCAGTCTTGAGCGCGAGCGACGCTATGTCAGCGAAATGGGACAACCCTACGACTTCGGGCGTAGGAAGAGCCTTCTAGGCCCAGCGCCGTCTCAGCGCGGACGCGCCACGCCGTCACGGCGATGACGCAGCGCAAACGCCACGAGATCAGCCACGTCGACTTCCACACCACTGCGCGAACGGCGCTCGAGGCGCGCCAGATCCAACAGTTGGGCCCGCCATTGCGCCGCACTGCGCGTGCGCAAGCGCAACTCGAACTCATCGCGCGCGCGCGGATTGGGCGGCACGCCAGCTAGCTGCGCTGCGGCCTCTACAGTGCCACCGCGCTCCAACACGGTTGCACCGGCACACGACTGGCGCAACTTGCCGCGCAAAGCGCCAAACAACACAGCCAACAAGGCTTGCTTGTCCACCTCGCGCGCACCATCGGAGCCACGGAAGCCGTGACTGAACAGCGACTCCACACCGGCCACAGAGGCTTTGCCATCGCCACGCGCCAAGTCTTCCGCGACTTGAAACGGTGAAGCACCACTGGACCAACCCACCACACTCTTCAAGCCTTCGCTGCCGCGCGCCTTGGCACGCAGCAGCGCTGCATCCACCGCTTGCAGATCGTTGCCGCAGGCCGCGGCGATCCACACGCACTCTTCGGCCGACACTTTGAGTGCATGCAGGCGCGCACGTGCCATGGTCCATTGCGCCAGCTCCGTCTCACGCGGATCCGGCTTCCACGGCGGCGGTGTGTCGTACAGCTTGCGACAATCGATCAGCACACCACCGCAACCCAAGACTGCTTTGGCCAGCTTGGAGTCGGCCCGCAGACCTTCGGCCTCCACCACGAGCAAGCCTTCCTTCTCGCTCTCTAGGTGCGCAATCGCGCAGCGCACAAAGACAGCATCGTCCTTGTCGTCCTTCTTCAAGAGCGGTGTGGCCTCGCGCACGATGATGGCCCGCGCTGCCGCAAACATGGGCGGAGCAAGCAGCTCGTCCGTCAAGGCACCGACGCGAAAGTCCGGATCGCGCGTGTCGTGCCGGCACAGCTCAAGGCCCTGCTTGCCCGCGGCCTCGACCACCATCCGCACACTCTCATCGCGGAACCAATGTTCTTCGCCTTTGAGCAACACCGCACGCGGCAGCCGGCCTTGCTCGACTTGAGCACGCAACGCAGCCACCGCTTCGGGCGGCGACGGCACACGCGGCTTCTTGGCTTGCGAGCTCACGCTCGCGATTCTACCGCGCGCCTCGATCAGGTGCGCCTAGACCCAGCCGGAGTAGTGCAACCAAACTCCGGCACACAGCACCACGCTGACCCAACCATTGGCCGTGAAAAAGGCGGCATTCACGCGCGAGAGGTCGTCGTGCCTCACGATCGAGTGCTCCCACACCAACAAGCCAGTAGCCAGCGCCAGTGCCAGCCACCACGTCCACACGAAGCCGGCACTCAGGCCAGTGCCTACAAAGCAGGCTACGGCCAATGCGTGCAAGGCGCGCGACATCCACAAGGCGCGCCGTACACCGAGCTTGGCGGGCACGGAGTGCAAGCCGCTCTGCTTGTCGAAGTCGGCGTCTTGGCAGGCATAGATGAGGTCGAAGCCCGTTACCCAGCACAGCACGCCGG
>CAIKQM010000085.1 GCA_903829565.1 uncultured Planctomycetota bacterium | reverse complement strand
CAGCGCATGCAAGGCCAGGCCGTTCGTGCCGCGCAGATAGACTTCGACGCGCGCAGGCGACGCGGTAGGCACTGCCAGATCGGTGGCACCGTCGTTGTTCCAATCGCCCACAGCTGCCCGGCCAGTCGGACCGCCGGTGATCACTGCCGTGGGAGAGCCAAAGTTGCCGTTCCCGTCATTCGGGAAGATCTCAACCCGCGATACGCTGGAGCTTCCTGTCAAAATCTCTGGACGACTGTCGCCGTCCATGTCGGCCACTTCCATCCACTGTGTAAAGGCCGAAGGCACCAACAGGGTCGGTTGCGCAAAGCTCAAACCCTGCACACGGCGCCAGACCAGCACGCGCGAATTCGACAAAGCCACCAGATCAAGGTCCAGATCACCGTCGATATCGATCCAAGCGCTTTGCTTCAGCGCTTCGCCTGCGGAGATCACGATCAGCGGTGCGAAGTGTCCTGTTCCATCACCCGCGCGCACATCCACATACTGATGGGTCGAGTTCGTCAGGCTGGCATCGAGGTCACCATCGCCGTCGACGTCGGCTAGTGACACGCGTGTGCCGCTGCCATTCCAGCCGGTCACGCTCGCGATAGCCGTGCTGGGCAGTGCGCCATTCGGGCGCAGGTAGCACAAGATGGGCGCATCCAACGTAGAGATGGCATCGTGCACCACCACGACGTCTTGGTGGCCATCACCATCAATGTCACCGATGGCACAGTCCGCAGTGCTCATGTTCGGTGCGGTGTCGAGGAGCTTCGGCAGCGTATACCCTCGACCGGGTCGCGAGGCTTGCTCGACAAGGCCCAAGCGAGTGTTCGTCGAAGGGGCATCGCTGATCCACATGCCGGCGTTGGCGTAGGCCGCGTCCTTCAAGGCCGCGTTCGCGAGTGCAGGCTCGCCGGACGCCCATCCGGTCCACACCAATGCTTGCGAGTCATCCCAGCCCCATGAGCCCTCGATGTCGCTGTCCGTAAGACCGATCCAAACGCCTTGCGGTGCGAAGAAGCTGAACGCGGTGGAAACGGCTTGGTTCTCCGCCGCGCTGCCAATGCTCACCATTGCCGCGCCGTGCAGGTGCGCCCACTGGCGCGTCGCGCTCCAACTCGTAGCTGGCACCAGTGCGCCATACCAACGACCTGTGGCGGGGTCCTGAGTCCACTGCGGTCGCAAGGTCTGTGCTGTCGTTGTACCGACAAGTACACTTGACAAGAGCGCGTAGCCCGCGAGAGCAGAAAGGGCCTTCATGCCTGGTATGATCCGTCGTTGGCCTCCAACGCACAAGGTGGCACGCCCGGCAGGATTCGAACCTGCGACCGTCGGATTAGAAATCCGATGCTCTATCCAGCTGAGCTACGGGCGCGTGCTGGTCGGGGAGATGGGACTCGAACCCACGACTGGAAGCACCCAAAGCTTCCCCTCTACCAACTGAGGTACTCCCCGCACATCCAGATAGAGGGCGTAGCGTAGCGTCTGGCGTGGATGGCTGCTATTCTTCCTGCCCCAAGACGATGCCGGCCTCCTGTCGCATCGCTCCCGAACAACATGAAAGTCCTCGTCGTAGGTAGCGGCGGTCGCGAACACGCGCTCGTCTGGAAACTGGCCCAGTCGCCTCTGGAACCGGAACTGCTGTGCGCGCCGGGCAACCCCGGCACCGGACGTTTGGCACGCAACATCCCCGTCGAGGCAAGCGATGTGGAAGGTCTGGTCGCGCTCGCGAAGAAGGAGCAACCTGACCTCATCATCATCGGGCCGGAAGAGCCGTTGGTGCTTGGTCTTGCCGATCGTCTACGCGAACTCAAGTTGCGCGTGTTCGGCCCCGGTGCGGTTGGTGCCAAGCTCGAAGGTTCGAAGGTCTACTCCAAAGAGTTGCTTGACCGCCATCGCATTCCTACCGCGCAGTGGCGACGCTTTGATCGCTCAGGCATTGCCAAGAGCTACCTCGAAAGCTGCAAGGAATGGCCGCAAGTCGTCAAAGCAGATGGACTCGCAGCCGGCAAGGGCGTGTTCGTGTGCTCGGACGCCAAGTCCGCTTGCAGCGCCGTGGATGAGATCATGGAGAAGCGCACGCTCGGTGCTGCGGGAGACCGCATCGTCATCGAGGAGTGCCTTGTGGGTGAAGAGACCAGCATCCTCTCGATCACGGATGGTGAGACGATCCTGATCCTCGAACCGGTGATGGACCACAAGCAGTTGCAAGACGGTGACCTGGGCCCGAACACGGGCGGCATGGGTGTCGTGTCGCCGGTGCCGAGCCTTGCCAAGCGCATCTTGCGTCAAATCGAACAGCGTGTGCTGGTGCCCACGGTGCACGCGCTGCGCCGTGATGAGATCCCGTTCCGCGGCACGCTCTTCACTGGCTTGATGAACACGGAAGCCGGTCCGCGCGTGTTGGAGTACAACGTGCGCTTCGGCGATCCGGAGACACAAGCCATCGTGCGCCGCATGAAGGGCGACTTGTTGCCCGTCATGCTGGCTTGTGCCGATGGCAAGCTCGGTGAGATCGAGTCACCCGAATGGGATGAGCGCACCGTGGTGGGTGTGGTGATGGCCGCCGACGGCTATCCCGCAGCTGCGAAGAAGGGCGCCGCCATCGATGGCATCGACGAAGCGGAAAAGGATCCCGAAGTGGTGGTCTTCCATGCGGGCACGAAGCGTTCCATCAACGGCGACCTCGTGGTCTCCGGCGGGCGTGTGCTGTGTGTGACCGCTTGTGGCGCGGATGTGCATGAGGCCCGCGAGCGCGCGTACGCCGCGGTCGCCAAGATCCGCTTCGACGGCCGCCAGTACCGCACGGACATCGGCATTCGCGAGCAATCGCGTGCAGCCTTGCGTCCGGTGCTGGCCCCGGTCATCGAGGAGCCGATCATCGTGCAAGAGTCGGATGGTGGACCGGCCTTGCGCCGTCGTCGTCCTCTGGAAGGCAGCTGAGGTCGCGCGCCGGAGGCCTCATGAAGCACGCTGACATCGTGCAACGCTTTGAAGAGTGGCTGAAGACCAAGTCACTCAAGCTCACCAAGCCGCGCAGGCGGATCTTGGATCGTGCCTTCGCCACGCATGAGCATTTCTCCGCCGAGGAACTGCATGCGTGGTTGGTGACCGAGCCCGGCGAGAAGACCTCGCGCGCCACGGTCTACCGCACTCTTGCCTTGCTGCAGGAGGCGGGCTTCCTCCAGGCCTTAGATGCGGAGCGCGGAGAGATGGTGTACGAGCATGTGCTCGGCCATCATCACCACGACCACATGCTGTGCTTGTCGTGCGGCCGCATCGAAGAGTTCCACGACGATCGCATCGAACAACTGCAGCTAGAAGCCTGCAAGCGCAAGGGCTTTGAGTTGGTCTCGCACGACCTGCGCCTGCGCGGCTATTGCCGCAAGTGCACGAAAAAGTCCGCCGCCGTCAAGCGTACTTGACGACAAGCGGACTGGACAGAAGTCTCGGGTTGGACGCGCGTTGATCGTTCGCGATCAGCGATCGAGATCAGCGAGGATCTTGTCGAAGGTCATGCGCGCGATTTCGCCGTTCGCGACACCGTACTTCTTGGCGGCGACGCGGATCTCCGACTCGCCGATGTCGACGGTCGAGACCGTCACGGTGACACTAGCGCCATCCACATCGCCCTTGGCGGTGCGGGCAGCGTTGTCGACATCGATCGGCTTGAGGCTGGCGTGCGACAGCGAAGTCTTGGCCGAGGCCCAGGTGCGGTTGACGTCTTGTTTGACACGACCGACGTAGGTCGCGTCATCCATGACTTCCTGCGAAAGCAGGACGCCGCCGACAACGCCGACGGCGGCGGCGACACAGCCGCTGAAGAGGGGGGCGAGAAGCGCGATGGTGAGCAGTTGCTTGTTCATGGTATCTGTGGTGCGGAGCCGTGTTGTTTGTGCAATTTTCACAGGCGGGGTTCAAGTCCCGACTGCGCAGTACTTGGGCGCGTCGACGAAAGGGGACCGGTCAGACCGGCACCGGCAGGACCGCGACGAGCCGGTCCCAGAAGCGCTGGCCCTCACCGCTGGTGCGGCGTGCGCCACGCGCCCGCAGGCGCGTCCATTCCGGGTGATTCCACGCATCTAGGTTGCGCTCGGGGTGCGGCATCAAGCCGAAGACCCGACCGGTGGGATCGCAGATACCCGCGATGGCTCCGCTCGAACCGTTGGGGTTGTCGTGGGTGTCCGTGGCCGGACTGCCGTCCGCGCGCACATAGCGCAGGGCGATTTGCCCGCGAGCTTCCAAACGCTGCAGCGTGGCCTCATCCAGCGCGACAAAGCGTCCTTCGCCATGGGCCATCGGCACGGGGAAGGTCACCCCAGGTTCAATCCAAGTCGCCGCGCACGCCTCGCCCTTGAGGTGCACCCAACGGCACTCAAAGCGAGCCGACAGGTTGTTGGTCAAGGCGATGCTGCGGGCGGGGACACTGGCTGCCCCCGGCTCGCGTTCGAACAGGCCCGACTCCACCAGCACTTGGAAGCCGTTGCAGACCCCGAGCACATGTCCGCCGCCGTCCACAAAGCGCGTCAAGTGCTGCAGCAAACCGTGGCGCAACTCCAGGCCGAAAATGCGTCCCGAGGACACATCGTCGCCGTAGCTGAAGCCACCTGGAATCACGACCAGCGACGCCCCGTCCAGCAGCGCTGGTTGGTCCAGCAAGCTGTGCAAGTGCACCAGCTCGACTTGCGAGCCAGCGCGTTCCAACGCGCGCACCGTTTCGGCATCGCAGTTGATGCCGGCCGTACGCAACACCAAGGATCTCTTCGCGTGTGCCATGTCTGGTTGTGCCTTTCCTGGGCTCAGCCCCGGTAACCGCTCTGGTGAGCGCGCCGGAGGTCCTCAATGTCGATGCTGGACAGCGTGGCGCCGCTGGTGCCCACGAACTCCAAGGTGCCTTCGGCACGCGTGGAGCCCACGGCGCTGCACGGGAAGCCTTGCAGGTGCTGCTCGAAGGCAGCGCAATGTTCCGGTGCAACCTCGACGAGGAAGCGTGTCGGACTTTCCGAGTACAGCAAGGTCGTGTCGCGGTCGGCCTTGCTGTCACTTGCCAGCTGGTGCGGCACGCGCTGCAACGAGAGTGTGGCACCCAAGCAGCCGCCGAAGGCGCTTTCTGCCGCGGCGACCGCCAAGCCACCTTCAGACAGATCGTGGCACGAACGCACGCTGCCGGCTTGGATGGCGCGGTGCAACGCGCGCATCAGTTGCGGTGCTTGCTGCAAGTCGGGACGCGGCACGGAGCCACCCTCCAACTTGTTGAGCAAGTAGTAGTGCGAGCCGCCGAAGTGCTGCTTGGTCTCGCCCACCACATAGAGCGTCGAACCTGCGCAGACCCAATCGCTGGCGACCACCTTGGTCACATCCGGCACGATGGACAGCGCCGAGATCAGCAGCGTCGGCGGAATCGCGATGGTGCGTTCGCCCACCTTGAACTCGTTGTTGAGCGAGTCTTTGCCGCTGATGAAGGGCGTGCCATACGCGATCGCCGCGCGGTAGCAGCCTTCCGAGGCCAGCACCAACGAGCCCATGCGGTCTTCGTGATTGCAGTTGCCCCACGAGAAGTTGTCGAGGATCGCTGTCCGGTCGGGATCACCGCCGACCGCCACCACGTTGCGCAAGGCCTCGTCGATGACCGTTTCGGCCATCGCACCCGGATCGAGCCGGCCGTAGTGCGGCGAGGCTCCGCAACCGATCGCGAGACCCTTGATCGATTGCGCCAACGGCTTGATGACGGAGGCATCGCTCGGTGCATCGCGATGCACACCGGTCATCGGCTTGAGCACCGATTGTCCCTGCACTTCGTGGTCGTACTGACGCACGATCCACTCCTTCGAGGCGATGTCCGTGGAAGCCAACATCGCCAGCAGCGTGGCCCGTTGGTCCTTGGCCGCGGGGACGCCGGGGTCCGTGTGCCGGGGCGCATCAAAGCGCGCCTTACGCACGGGCTTGGGAGTGCCTTCGTGCAAGAAGTGCAAGTCGAGATCGGCTTGCACTTCCCCATGCCAGCGCAGCACCAAACGGCCGCTGTTGGTGAAGTCACCGATCACCGTGGCTTCCACATCCTCGAGCTTGCACGCGTCAAGGAGACTGGACAACGACTCGTCCGGCACGGCCAGCACCATGCGCTCCTGAGCTTCGCTGATCCAAATCTCTTCCGGCGAGAGCCCGGGGTACTTGAGCGGCACGGTTTCCAAGTGCACCTCGGCCCCGCACTCCGCTCCCATCTCGCCCACGGCCGAGGACAAGCCACCGGCACCGCAGTCCGTGATGCCGCGGTACAAGCGCGCATCACGCGCGCGCACGATCAGGTCGAGCACGCGCTTCTCTGTGATCGCATCGCCGATTTGCACGGCAGCGCTCGACTCGATCTCGCTGGTCTCGGTCAACTCGACCGAGGAGAAGGTCGCTCCGTGAATGCCATCGCGGCCCGTGCGGCCACCGACGACGACGATCTTGTCGCCCGGCTGCACCGACTTCGTCGCAGCCCAGTGCGGCATGATGCCCACGGTGCCCGCGTACACCAGCGGGTTGCCTACATAGTCCGGATGCGACCACACACCGCCGGCGATGGTCGGGATCCCCATGCGGTTGCCGTAGTCGCGCACACCTGCCACCACACCGTTCAAGATGCGGCGCGGATGCATGCAGCCCTTGGGTAGCTCGGCTTGCGGCAGATCCAGCGGACCTACGAAGAAGGCGTCGGTGTTGGCGATGGGCTTCGCGCCCAAGCCCACACCCAGAATGTCGCGGATCACGCCACCGACGCCGGTGCCTGCGCCGCCGTACGGATCGATCGCGGAGGGGTGGTTGTGCGTCTCCACCTTCATGCACACATCAAAGCCCGCATCGAACTCGATGATGCCGGCGTTGTCGTGGAAGACGCTCACGCACCACGGCTTGTTCAGCTCGACGGTGGCCGCCTTGATCGTCTGCTTGAGCAAGTTGTCGATCGTGCGGCCTTCGAACTCGACCTTGCTGGTGAAGGTCTTGTGCTTGCAGTGCTCGCTCCAGGTTTGAGCGATGGTCTCGAGCTCGGCGATGGTCGGGTCACGCTGCAACGCGTCGTAGTGCGCTTGCACGGCCTTCATCTCGACAAGGTTCAACGAGAGCGAGCCCTCGCGGCTTGTGGTGAGCAGCGTTTCATCGCTGGCGCCACGCAACTTGACATGCACCACACCGTGGCGCGGACTCGGCTTCGGCAACGCGTACGGCAGAGCCTCACTCGCCACCAGCACATCTTCGATGGTCTCGTTGCCCACGAGCTTGGAGCCCAGCTCTCTCATGAGCTTGGTGTCCAAAGCCTGTGCTTCACCGCGCAGTTGGAACACACGGAAGGTGGTCACATGCGGTTCGCCGTGGCCCGGCCAAATCTTCGAGCGCAGCAACGCGCGCGCGATCGTTTGCGCCACCGGATCCATGACGCCACTCTTGCGTGCGACCAACATGCGCCGCACGCCATCGATCGCCAGCGGTGCTTCGCCGGGTGCGTACACCTGTGCTCGATCGAGCACGGGATCGGCAAGGATTTCGCGCACGGCGGACTCGACGACCGCGCGGGTGCACTCGGCCGGCAAGAGGAAGCCGCGTGCGGTGCGCACTTCGGCCAAGCCCTTCCAGCCGGCTTCGCGGAAGGCCGCTAGCGCGTGCCCGCCTTCGGGATCGTCTCCCGCGCGCAATCGATGCACTTCAATGCGCCAGGCGTTGGGAAGAGAGGAGGTGGCAACGGCCGTAGGGCCGGAAACGGTGTGTGTGGTGGTCATCGGTGGGGGCCGCTGAACCCGTGATGCTAGCTAGACCAGAGGGCCGGAAAAAGTGCGTGCCGATCCCTTGCGGCGCGTTACCCTCGAAGGGCGGCCCAGGAGGGCCCCACCCCATGAGCGAAGCGCCCCGTACCGACCTCGCCTACCTGCCGTTCGAGCGTCGGATCCAAGAGGTCGAGAAGCAGCTAGCGGAACTCGAGCAAATCAGCGTCCGCACCAAGCTGGACATTTCGTCCGAGCTCGAGGCCTTGCGCACCAAGCTCCAGCAGACCATCGGCGACACCTACCGCGATTTGTCGGCCTGGGAGCGTGTCTGCGTGGCGCGCCATGACAAGCGCCCGATCGCGCTCGACTACATCGAAAAGGTCTGCGACGAGTTCATCGAGCTGCACGGGGACAAGGTCTTTGCCGACGACAAGGCCATCGTCACGGGGCTGGCGCGTTTGGACACGCGTCGTTTCTTGCTCGTGGCGCACCGCAAGGGGCGCACCACGAAGGAGCGCATGGCCTACAACTTTGGTTGCGCGCACCCGGAGGGCTACCGCAAAGCCCTGCGCAAGATGCGCTTGGCTGAGAAGTTACACCTGCCGATCGTGTGCTTGATCAACACTCCGGGTGCGTACCCCGGCATCGGCGCCGAGGAGCGCGGCCAAGCGGCGGCGATCGCGGAGAACATCCTGCAGATGTTCAGCCTCAAGACGCCGATCGTCGCGGTGGTGATTGGCGAAGGTGGCTCCGGCGGTGCGCTGGGCATCGGGGTGGGCGATCGCGTCTACATGATGGAGCACAGCTACTACTCGGTGATCAGTCCCGAGGGCTGTGCGGCGATCTTGTGGAAGGACGGGGCCAAGACCCCGGATGCGGCCGAGGCGCTTAAGCTGACGGCTCCCGACCTTGCCGCCATGGGCTTGATTGACGGCATCATCGCCGAACCGGCGGGCGGGGCCCACCGCGCCCCGATGGTCGCCATGCAGGCCGTCAAGCGCCAGATTTTGACTGCGCTCGACGAGCTGGAGGCCCTCCCGGTCGAGACCCTGCTGCACCAACGTCGGGAAAAATATCGCCGGGCGGGGGCTCTGCCCGGTCGTTTCCCGGTGGTGACCTGAAATTTGGCAGTCCCCTGATGGGCCGCTCCAACAGTCGGGACCAGACTCCGTACGACGAAGGCGAGATGCGTTCGTCCTCCCCGCAGCATGCACACGGCAAGCATGCACCCAGCCGGCAGACACCCGCGCCCGCAGAGTTGCGGGATGGGTTGTCGTCTGACGAGACGGAGTTGCTGGCAGGGGATGACCTGCCCGATGAGTTGGAAGACCTGACTGTCCGGCCTGACGGTTCCGATCCGGAACACGAGTCTGATCCGGAACCTGAGGCGGAGGCCAGCAGCGCCGAACAGGCCGACGACCGCGCCCTCGACCATGCGTTGGTGCGGCGTGCCCAACAAGGCGATACGGATGCCTTCGAGGCGTTGGTGCGCCGTCACGAAGCGCGGGCTTGGCGTGTAGCCAAGAACATGCTGCCGCATGATGAGGACGCCAAGGACATCGCGCAGGAGGCTTTTCTGCGCGTGCACAAGAATCTGGCGAGCTTTGATTTCCAGCACGCCTTCACGACGTGGCTCTATCGCATTGTGACCAACCTCGCCATCGACCACCTGCGTCGTCGGCGCATCGTCGCCACGGGGACGATCGCGGAATCCGACGAAGGCGAAGTGCAAGTCGAGGACACGCAGGCCGAGGCTCCATCGGCGGAGGCCGAGCGCGCCGAAACGGCCCGGCAGGTGCACGAGGTGCTCAAGACTCTGGCACCGCACTTTCAAGCGGTGCTTGTGCTGCGCGAGCTGGAAGGCCTTTCGTGTTTGGACATCGCCCGCATCGTGGGCGCGACGCATGTGACCGTGCGTTGGCGCTTGCATCGTGGGCGTCAGTTGTTCCAAGACGAATGGGAACGCCGCCTGCAAGCGCGTGCTCGCACCAACAAAGACGGCCGCCCTTCGTAGACCCCGCACCGGCACACACGCATGAACTCCCATCATCTACACCCTGACTGCACCTACACGCGGCAGTCCTTGCCGCTCTACAGTGGCGGAGACTTGAGCCGTGCGGCGCTCGCGCGTGTGGAGGCTCACGTACGCCAGTGCAAGTCGTGTGCGAGCTTGACGCAGCGTGCGCAGGAAGCGCGGCGCGTGTTGGTGCTGGGTGTGCAGGTGCGCGCGGAAGGGCCTGTGCCTTCGCTGCTGCCGCAGATCCAAGCCTCGCCTACAGTCACGCCCGCGGTGGTGATGTCACAACCTGCTCAGTCGCGCCTGCGCTTGGTCCGTTGGACAGCCGCGGCCGCCGCAGCTGGAGTGCTGGGCTTCTTGGCACTGCGCGTGCCGCAAGTCGCACCTCAAGTTGCGCCCCCAGTCGTATCGCAGGCCGTACCGAATCCCACCGTACCGAATCCCACCGCGCCGCATATCGTGCCGATTCCGGTGAGCGCTGCTGGAGTTGCCGCCGTCGACGGGGACGCCTTGCGCCCTCTGCAAGCGTCAGAGATGCCGCTGCGTCATTCGGCCACGCGCACGATCGAAGTGCCGTGGATGGAGAACAACGCCGGGCGTGTGTTGACGCCGGGTGGTTCTGTCTCGACAGTCGGTTGGACTACACGCTGAAGCACACAACATGACCATGATCCACGCCATGATCGGTTTGGGCCTATTGGCTCTCGTTCCGCAGCAGCAGGAGTCCTTGCCGCAGGCACAGGTCGGTACGGAACAGCTTCCGACAGAAATCCTGCAACCCGTGCAGCCGCAAGCTCCGCGCGCGGGGGCCCAGGCACAAGCGTTTAGGGCGCCTGAGTGGCGCGAGCGTCTCAGCCAGCGCGACTTGAATGCCCGCGAACAAAGCTACGCGGAACTCTTGGAGTTAGCGCGCAAGGATGGTCGCATCGCCGATGAGGTCCGCGCTTGGTCGCGTGGCCAGGATGAGTTGGCTTGGACCGCGCGTTTGCTGCTGCGTGAATTGGATCGCCGTGGTGCGCGCGGTGCTTTGCGTACGTTCCGCAGCGATGGCTGGGGCGACATGCAAGAGCGCATGCACGAGCGCATGCAGGACTTGCAGCAGCGCATGGAGCGCCTGCGCGAGGAAGTGGAGCGCGACTTTGGCCGTGCGTTCGAGCGCGAGGGCCCCATGCCGCGCCAACAGCGGCAGGTCGAGACGCGCCAAGACTCCAACGGTGCGCGCGTGGAAGTCCGCACACGCACGGGTGATGGCCCCGAAGACGTCAAGGTCTACGAGGGGCGTACGCTGGACGAGATCTACCAAGCCCATCCAGAACTGGAAGCTGAGAATGCGCTGAAGGATCAACTGGCTCCGCCGAGTCGCAGGCCGATGGTGCCGGATCGCCGAGTGCTGCAGCCCGGGCAGCAGCCCGTGACGCAGCCGGTGCAGCAGCGCAGTGTCTTGGGCGTCATGTGCCAACCCAAGGACGGCGGCCTTCAAATCGAGGAAGTGGTCGATGGCTCCATCGCCGCCCAAGTGGGATTGCGCGCCGGGGATGTGCTTCTTGAGCTGAATGGGACGCCCGTGCCGTCGCGCGAGGAGGTGGCTCGGGTGCTGCAAGACCGGCGCTCGGGTGAAGACCTCGTGATCATCATCCAAGACGCGAACGGCAAGCGCCGCACGCTCACACACCGTTCCAACTACTAGGGGAGCAGCGACTAGGGCTTGCTCGCCTGTTGACGCTTGAGGCCGGCCTCTGCTTCGCGGCGGATTTGCCAAGCCTTCTTCATGTCGGGATGCTCGAAGGCCAGCGAGCTGCGCGCAAGGAACGCGTCGATGTCCTTGGTGGCACCAGCGTAATCGGCGGCCTCTAGGCGCAGTTGCGCTCTGCGGCTGTACGCATCCGCGCGTTCCGGATCCAAGGCTAGCGCGGCATCCAAATGACCGAGCGCCGTCGGCTTTTGGTCGAGCTCCACGCACAGCTGGTAGGCCGTCATGTGCGTCGCAATCAGGATCTTCTGCAAGCGCCCGAGCAAGCTGCGCATGCGCTTCTCTTCTTCGATGCGCACATCGGGGGCGCGCACGCGCTGCTCCCAGAAAGCGTAGTCGGCACTCACGATCTCTAGCGCGCGATCCGCGGCGGCCAGAGCTTCGCGGCGTTCGCCCAACAAGGTATGCACACGCGTCAAGCCGCCGTGAGCATCGCTGTTGTCCGCTTGCTTGGCGATGGTCTGGCG
The DNA here is from genome assembly GCA_903829565.1 of uncultured Planctomycetota bacterium. GTDB lineage: Bacteria > Planctomycetota > UBA1135 > UBA1135 > SXXH01. The sequence continues at coordinate 10,052 of CAIKQM010000085.1, read as the reverse complement.
ATACCAATCCAGCGCTTCGCGCCAACAAGCATTGGCCTTGGCTCGCAACTCTTGCACGCGTTGTTGCGGATCGGCGGCCTCCGTCACGCGATCGCCCGACTCGATCTTGTCGGCCGCTTCGGCGTAGGCGAGGCCTTTGCGTTCCAGCACATCACCCATGCCCAACAGTGCACGGAAGTCGCCGCTCGAGGCTGTTTCACGGAACAAACCCTCAGCGCGCGCGACGTCCTCTGTCTTGCCGCGTCGTTGCAGGGACCAGGCCAAGACCAGCTTGAGTTGCTGGTTGTCCGGATCGAGCAGCAGGCCCTTTTCCGCCTGTCCAGCGGCGCGCTCAACCTCGCCCATCTGGTAGTAGCTCTGCGCGGTTTCGGTGTAGATCTCGAGCATCTTCTCCTTCTGCTCGGCGGTCGGCTCGCCATCCGATTGGCAGCCCACGAGGAAGAGAGGCGCAAGCAGCAGGAGGGGGTAGCGCATAGGGGTAAACATGAGTCTAGCTTGCAGACGGGCGATGAGCACCCAAGAGCCGTTGGAGGCGTTCTGGCTGCAGCCGCAGGTCTAGTACCTTGCCGCCTGACAGGGTAACCAGACCGGGCTTGGCGCCGCGCGGCTTGTGCACCAACTTGCGCGGAGCCACGTGCACACGCGCTTTGGTGGCGCCCTCTAAAGGAGAAAAGTGCACAGCCAAATGGGCCGCGTCCAATAGCTCTTCGGGATGCGCTTCGGGCTTTCCGGCCAGCACCAAGACCACGTGCGAGCCAGGTGTGTCGGCCGTGTGCAGCCAGAGGTCATTGCCGCGAGCGTGCTTGAAGGTCAGGGCGTCATTGTCCTTGGCGTTGCGTCCCACCCGGATCTCAGAGCCCGCCTTGCCTACGAAGGTGCGGTAGGGCAGTCGCGGCGCAGGTGCGGCTTGCTTTTGCGGCGCGGCCTGCTTTTGGTCCAGCACGCCACCAGCGATGGCCGCGCGCTCCAGATCGTCCACGGGCTCTGCTTCGTCCTTGGCGCGCGCGACAAAGTCCGCCAAGCGTTGGTGCTTGGCTTGGGCGAGGGCCAGCTCTTCGACGATGGTCGTTTGTGCGCGTTCGAGCTTCTTGGCCTTCTCGAACAGGCGCTCCATGTTGTCGCGCGCGGACAGTTTGGGATCGAGGCTGACGGTGCGCGTCTGGCCTTCGTTGTACAGGTCTTCCAAGTCCACCGACTTGGCACCGCGCGGCACGCTGGTCAGGTGCAGCTTGAGCAGCTCGGCATCGCAGCGCACACGCTCGTGACCCTCGGCTGCTTGACGGCGTTGCTCCAAACCGGCGAGCAGGTTGTGGGCGTTCTTGAGTCGCCGTTCGAGTCGTTCGAGCAGGTCCTTGCGCTCGCGATGGTTGTGCGCGTACGTGGCCTGCGCCTGTAAAGCACAGTTGACACGCCACGAAAGCGGGTAGGGGTCGCTCGTTTCGTCAGGGGCAAGCCGCGGTGCGCTCGCCGGCTCGGGGAAGACATCGACCAGAGCGGTGCTGGTGCCTTGCGTGGCGCGCCCCGGCGGGGGCGTCCATGCGGCGCCCACCTTCAAGCGCGGCTCGGGCTGCTTGGCATTGGGAACCGGCGCGGCCGGCACCAAGACATGCTCGATGATGTCGCTGCCGCCGAGCAGCACCATGTTGGCGTGGCGTCCCACGAGCTCGGCGATGAGCGTGCGCTTGTGGTCGTCCGCACACTTGAATTCAAGGGCCACCAGCCGATCGCCCGCGACTTGCGACAGCTTGACCAGACGTGCGCCTGTCAAGTTAGCTTGACAGGCACGGAAGAACGGTCCCAACGGTCCCGCATGGGCGCTGACGCGCGAACGATCGGCACAGACGCGCGCACCATCGGGATCGGCCGACACACGCAAGAACACACGCCGTGAGCGTGCATCCTCGAGCGACTCCACCAGCACCAGCACCAGATCCGCCGGTGGAAGTGCATGCGCGTCGCGCACCACAAGATGCGCGACGCGCGGAGCAAGTTCTGCCACCAGCTCGGCGACGTGCGACGAGCCGAGAAACAGGTTCGTGTTCAGCTCAGCTCTTCCTTGATGCTGTAGCGCCAGCCGAGATCGGCCGGATCCCACGTGCAACGGTCAGCGGCATCGCCGAACCACAGGTCGAGTTCGAACTTGGCGCTCTCCGGGCCGTCCGAACCATGCACCAGGTTGTTCGAGAAGCTCATGCCCAAGTCACCGCGGATGGTGCCCGGCTCGGCTTGACGGCTGTTGGTCTTGCCCATCATCTTGCGCACGACTTCGATGGCATCCTTGCCCTCGAGCGCGATCGCCACCACGGGCCCCGAGCTCATGAAGCCCACGAGCGTCGGGTAGAAGGGGCGCTCCTTGTGCACTGCGTAGTGCTTTTCGAGCAGGTCCTTCGGGAAGTTGCGCATCTTGAGGCCGACGAGCTTGAGGCCCTTCTTTTCAAAGCGCGAGATGATCTCGCCCACGAGGCCGCGCTGCAGGGCGTCGGGCTTGAGGAGGACGAGGGTGCGTTCCATCGACATGGTGATTCTCCGGCGTAGGGGGGTGGACTGATTCGCAGACGGCCGGAAGGGCCGCAAACGGGGCGAATAGGATAGCGCCTGCACGGTCCACTTGACACTCTGCACTTTTCGCGAGGATTTCATTGACGCGAGGCTCTTCGTACTTACATTCTTTCCCCCAAAATCTCCGCGCGAGGTCCCACCGCATCTGGGCCAGCGCTCGGAGGTGCTCTCCTCACAACCTGGCCGCTCAAGGAACCGCAGCTCCCGTCTCCGCCATGCCCCCGTCCTCGCACGATCGTGATCTAGCCCGCTATGCAGGGCTTGGATTCCAATTCGCCGCGACGATGGTGGTCTTTGCGGGCGCGGGTTGGTGGCTCGATTCGACGTTGGACACCTCTCCTTGGTGTTTGCTCGCCGGATGCCTTCTAGGCTCCGTCGGTGCTACCGTCGCACTCGTGCGCGCTGTGCCGCCTCCTCGCAGTGGCCCCCGCAAATGACTCCCCCCGTGTTTCTCTCACCGACCACACTCGTGCTCCTAGCGACGCTTGCCGTCGCTGGAGTGCTTGCATGGATGCAAGGTGGCGCGGTCGGAGGGGGAATCCTGTGCGGCGCTTTGGCCGGAGCCGCGTTGACAGGCCTTTCGGTGCTGCGCTTGCGTCACGCTGCGCGCTACCGTCCGCAGCAGATCTTCCGCGCCATGGTCGAGGGCTTCTTGGCCAAACTGGCCGTGTTGCTGTTTGGTGCCTTGGCTTTTCGTGGCATCGACCAACTCGCCGCCCGCATCGACTCGAAGGCCTTTCTCTTGACCTTCGTGTCTGTGGCACTTGTGATCCTCATCCCCGGCACCATCGAAAGCGCGCGGATCCTGTCCGCGCGGCGTGCTGTGGGAGCTACCACGGTCCCGTCCAACCCGGCAGGGTCCAACTGACTCACCCCACCAGACGATGAGCTCCCAACAAGCGACGACGAATCAAGCAACCGGCGGGGCCGGTATCGTGCGCCTTTTGCTGATCGCCGCTGCGATCTTCGCGCCGATTTGGCTCGCGTTCCACTACACGCCGCATCACGAGGGTGATTCGCCGTTTGAGACGTTGTACCTGCACGTGGTGCCGTCGACGTTGGATGCGAACGCCGGGCATCACGGTCCCGATCATGTGGCGGCGCCGGTCATGGTGTCGCTGCCCTTCGAAGTGCCGTTGCTGAAGGGCCGTGTCAGCGAAGCGCGCGTGGAGTGGAGCAATCAATTGCCCTTCACCAACCTGCAGTTGTTCCAACTGGCTGCAGTGCTGCTGATTTTCATCTGTTTCTCCGGTGTGCCCGCGTACCTGCGCACGGGGCGTGGCGATTACGTCACGCGCCTCTTCGCCGGCTTCGCGCAGTGGATCCGCGATGAGATGGTGTATCCGGTCATGGGTCGCGAGCAGGGCGCCAAGCTGCTGCCGTACTTCTTGACGATCTTCTTCTTCATCATGTTCATGAACTTGCTGGGTCTGTTGCCGGGCGCTGCCACGGCCACAGCGAGCATCTTCGTGACGATGGCGCTGGCTCTGACCACGCTGATCATGATGATTGGCGGCGGCATGGCGGTGCAGGGTCCGGTCGCGTACTGGAAGCACTTGGTGCCGCATGTTCCGGCCGCGATCTGGCCGCTGATGTTCCTCGTCGAGGTCGTCGGCGTGCTGGTCAAGCCGTTCGCGTTGATGATTCGTCTCTTCGCGAACATGACGGGTGGACACTTGGTCGTGCTGTCGTTCATGGGCCTCTTGTTCCTGGTCGCAGGCAAGGCCACTGGCGCAATCGAAGGCAACGAAGCCGGAGCCTGGGCGGCCTCGCCGCTGGTCGTCGGCTTCGCCGTTTTCATCATGATCGTCGAGAGCTTCGTGGCGCTGCTCCAAGCGTATGTGTTCACGATGCTGTCGCTCTTGTTCATCCAATCGTCACTCCACCCCGAGCACTGAAACCACCCCGAGCACTGATGCGCCGTCTTTGATGGCAAGTCCCGCTGCTCGGGGACGACAAGCACCGCGGCTCCCGCCGCATCAACCTCAGAAAGAAAGCTAGAAGGACAATGGTCGAAGCGAACGAAGTGATGGGTCTGGCCAAGCTGGGCGCTGGTATCGGCGCGGGCCTCTGCGCCATTGGCGCTGGCATGGGTATCGGCAAGATCGGCGCCGCCGCCAACGAAGGCATCGCGCGTCAACCGGAAGCTGCCGGCGATATCCGCGGCGGCTCGATCATCATGGCCGCTCTGATTGAAGGCGTCGCGCTCTTCGCGGTCGTCGTCACCCTGCTGATCGCCATCGGCTGATCCCGCCGCCGTCAAGTATACTTGACGGCAAGCTGGACAGCCTGCAACGGCGGAACAGCACAAACAGGGAGCTGCGTCCTCCCACTGACTTCGGTTGGTGGGAGGCCGTGCGGCCCCCAGCAGCACACCTCATCCGGACAGCCCTTACGGTAGACAGCGGAGCTCAACACAAGTGGACAGCCTGGCACTGATCGCGTTGGCGGAAGGCGGATTCGATCCGCTCAAGCTCGACCACTTCAGCAACTTCTTCTGGACCCTCATCATCTTCTTCGCGGCTCTCGCCCCGATTTGGATCGTGGTCATGAAGCCGGTAACGCGTGCCCTCACGGAGCGCGATGCCAAGGCCTCGGAAGCCATTGAGAAGGCCCAGGCTGCGTCTCGTGAAGCCGAGTCGGCCCGCGCGGCCGTCGAGGCCAACTTGCGCGATGCCAACCAGAAGGCTGCTGCTCTCCTCGCCGATGCGCGCGCGCGCGCTGAAGAGCTGGAGAAGAGCCTCAAGGACCAAGCCATGAAGGAAGCTTCGGCGCTGTTGGAACGCGCCAAGGCTGAGATCAAGGCCGAGCAAGACAAGGCGCTCTCCGCCATCCGCGCCGAAGTTGTCGAAGTGTCACTCCAGGCCGCCGGCAAGGTCATCGCGAAGAAGATCGATGCCGCGGACGACCGCCGCATGGTCGAGGAACTGGTCGGCGCCGCCGCCGGGAGCCGCAGGTGATCGTCGACGCGGTTGCAGCGCGCTGGACTGGCGCGCTCTGGAACACGGCACAGCGTCAAGGTGCCTTGACAGCCGTGTCGGCTGACATGGGCCGTTTGGCCGCGCACATGGCTGGCCCGGGTGCGAAAGCCCGCTTGACACACCCCGGTATCGATGCGGCCGCGCGCCGTGCCGCGATCGAGGGTGCATTGGTGGGCTGCCATCAATTGACGCGCAACTTTGTGGCTCTGGCGTTTGATCGCCGCCGCGAAGCTCTGTTGGCGGATGCTCCGGCTGCCTGGTCAGCGCGCGAGCGGCAAGAGCGCAACGAAGTGGAAGGTGTCGTCGAGTCGGCGCGGCCGCTCGCGGATGCCGATCTGCGTACGCTTGCTACCCAGCTTGGTACCACGCTGGGCAAGACGGTCATCCTTAAGAACAAGATCGTGCCGGAACTCATCGGCGGCGCTCGCGTCGTTGCTGGCAACCGCATGATCGACTGGTCGGTGCAAGGCCGCATGGAAGCCTTGCGTCGCCGCATGCTCGACGCGCGTCTGCCTTCCTGAGCAGGCGCCGCTCTCCCGAAACCACACACAGCACACTGAAGAAGCAAGACAAATGGACCTGAGACCCGCAGAAGTAACGTCGATCCTCGAGAAGGAGATCGCGTCGTACAAGGGCGAGACGGCGATGACGAGCGTGGGCACCGTGCTGTCGGTAGGCGACGGTGTTGCTCGCGTCTACGGCCTCGACGGCTGCATGATGAACGAGCTGCTCGAGTTCCCGGGCGGCGTGCGCGGCGTGGCATTGAACCTCGAAGAGGACAATGTCGGTTGCGTGTTGCTTGGCGATGCCACCAAGGTCAAGGAGGGCGACACCGTGCGCTCGACCGGCCGCGTCATCTCCGTGCCCACGGGCATGCAGCTCTTGGGCCGCGTGGTGAACTCGCTGGGCGACCCCGTCGACGGTCGTGGTCCGTTGGGCACGACGGTGGACGACTTGCGTCCGATCGAACAGCCGGCACCGTCGGTGGTCGAGCGCGAGCCCGTCAAGGAGCCTTTACAGACGGGCATCAAGGCCATCGACGCCATGATCCCGATCGGCCGTGGTCAGCGCGAGCTGATCATCGGTGACCGTCAAACGGGCAAGTCCGCGCTGTGCGTGGACACGATGATCAACCAGAAGACGACCGGTGGTGGTGATCCGACCAACCCCGAGCAAGTCATCTGCATCTATGTCGCGATGGGCCAGAAGCAGTCGACGATCGTCGATGTGCAGCGCAAGCTCGACGCGCACGGCGCGATGCCGTACACGATCATCGTGTCGGCCTCCGCGAATGACGAAGCCTCGATGCAGTACCTCGCCGCCTACGCCGGCGTGACGATGGCCGAGCGCTTCCGTGACGAGGGTCGTCACGTCGTGATCTTCTACGACGACTTGTACAAGCAGGCCTTGGCCTACCGTCAGGTCATGTTGCTCTTGCGCCGTCCGCCGGGCCGCGAAGCCTTCCCGGGTGACGTGTTCAACTTGCACAGCCGTCTGCTCGAGCGCGCGGCGAAGATCAACCGCGACGCGCCGAAGATCAACCCGCGCTTCAAGAAGGGCGGCGGTTCCATCACCGCACTGCCGATCGTGGAAACGCAGGAAGGTGACGTGGCCGCGTACATCCCGACCAACGTGATTTCGATCACCGACGGTCAGATCTTCCTCGAGTCGGGTCTCTTCAACGCCGGCATCAAGCCCGCTGTGAACGCCGGTATCTCGGTGTCGCGCGTGGGTGGTTCGGCGCAGATCAACGCGATGAAGAAGATCTCGGGCGGTTTGCGCCTCGGTCTTGCTTCGTACCGCGCGCTGGCGGCCTTCGCTCAGTTCGGCTCGGACCTCGACAAGGCCACCCAGCAAGAACTGACGCGCGGCGAGCGCCTGACCGAGATCCTCAAGCAGGGCCAGTATGTGCCGCTGCCGGTGGAGAAGCAGATTTCGATCATCTACGTCGCCACTTCGGGCGGTCTTGATGATGTCCCGGCTCGCCGCGTGCAGGAGTTCGAGAAGCTCTGGCACCAAGCGATGTCGGATCGTCACCAGGACGTGCTCGACGAAGTGCGCACGACCAAGAACGTGTCCGACGCCGGCAAGGCCAAGATGGATGCGTTGATCCCGGTCATCAAGTCCCAGATGAATCTGGGAGCGAAGAAGTAAGACCCCATGGCATCGATCCGCGATCTGCGCGGCCGCATCAAGTCGGTCGGCAACATCCGCCAGATCACGCGCGCCATGGAGATGGTCGCGTCGACCAAGCTCCGTCGCTTCCAAGAGAAGGCCGTTGCCTCGCGTCCCTACAGCCAGGAAGTCACTGGCTTGGTGTCGCGTTTGGCGGCCGTCCTGGGTGACGAGGTTGGCGATCGCCCGTTGTTCCAAAAGGGCAAGGGTGAGCGCGTCGCGGTGTTGCTCGTCACGAGTGACCGCGGCCTGTGCGGTGCGTACAACTCGAACCTGTTCCGCATGCTGGAGACCTGGTTGCGCGCCAACCCGGGCCGGGAAGTGGACTGGTATGTGTACGGCCGCAAGGGCTATCAGTACCTCATTCGCCGCGGGCGTGAGGTAGAGCGTCTGTTTGTCGAGCCGGCTTTGGAGCAAATCGACTATCGCGGTGCCGCGCGCACAGCGAAGACCTTGCAAGAAGTCTTCCTCGCCGGACGCCATGAGAAGGTGCTCGTCTTCTACACGGCCTTCGAATCGATGGTGAAGTACGTGCCGACCGAGGTGCAGTTGTTGCCTATCGCTCCGCCCAAGAGCGGCGCGGAAGGCAAGGCGCAAGCCGACACCATCCTCGAGCCGGATGCGGCCACCATCTTCGATTCGTTGGTGCCGCGCTACCTCGAAACACGCGTGTACAACGCGTTGCTCGAGGCTCTCACGAGCGAGTACGCCAGCCGGCGCGTGTCGATGAAGAACGCGACCGATGCAGCCAAGACGATGGGGGCACTGTTGAAGAAGCAGTACAACCGCAAGCGTCAAGAGAACATTACCAAGGAGCTGCTCGACATCGTCGGCGGCGTTGAAGCCCTCAAGTGACCGCGCCTCGCGCGCAGCCAAACCTCAGTACACCCGATTAGCAAAGCGACAGACATGACCACCACGCTGGAACAAACTTCGGCCGGCACGATCGCCCAGATCTTCGGCCCCGTCGTCGACGTGCGCTTCCCCGCCGGCAAGCTGCCTGCCATCTACTCTGCACTGCACATCGCTCACCCCTCGGGTGGCGAGACGCTGGTGCTCGAAGTGGCAGCGCACCTCGGCAACGACACGGCTCGCTGTGTTGCCATGGCCTCGACCGACGGCTTCCGCCGCGGCATGGCCGTGATCAACACGGGTGGTCCGATCGCTGTGCCCGTGGGCGACCGCACCAAGGGCCGCTTGTTCAACTTGTTGGGCACGCCGCTCGACACGGTGGCGAAGGGCAATCTCGCCCAAGGCGAGACGTGGCCCATTCACCGTGCGGCACCGGCCTTCGATGAGCAAGAAGCCATCAGCCAGGTGTTCGAAACTGGCCTCAAGGTCGTCGACCTCCTGTGCCCGTTCGCCAAGGGCGGCAAGATCGGTCTCTTCGGTGGTGCAGGCGTCGGCAAGACGGTGCTCATCCAGGAACTGATCCGCATCACCGCCGTCGAGAAGGGCGGTTTCTCGGTGTTCTGCGGCGTGGGTGAGCGCACCCGCGAAGGTAACGACCTCTGGCTCGAAATGAGCGAGGCCACCTACAAGACGCCCGAAGGCCAGACCGCGAGCGTGATCGACAACGCCGTGCTCGTCTTCGGTCAGATGAACGAGCCGCCGGGTGCGCGTCTGCGCGTGGCGCTCTCGGGCCTGACGATGGCCGAGTACTTCCGCGATGTGCGCGGGCAAGACGTGCTCTTGTTCGTCGACAACATCTTCCGCTTCGTGCAAGCCGGTTCGGAAGTGTCGGCCCTCCTCGGCCGCATGCCGTCGGCCGTGGGTTACCAGCCGACCATGGCCAGCGAGATGGGTGCTCTGCAAGAGCGCATCACCTCGACCAAGAAGGGTTCGGTCACCTCGATGCAGGCTGTGTACGTGCCTGCTGACGACATCACCGACCCGGCGCCGGTGGCGACCTTCGCTCACTTGGACTCGACGATCATTCTCGATCGCGCGATCGCCGAGCTGGGTATCTATCCGGCCGTTGACCCGCTCAAGTCGACCTCGCGCATGTTGGATCCGCAGATCGTCGGTGACGAGCACTACACCGTCGCCCGCGAAGCCCAGCGCATCCTGCAACGCTACGCCGACCTCAAGGACATCATCGCCATCTTGGGCGTGGAAGAGTTGTCGGATGAAGACAAGCGCGTGGTCGCACGTGCTCGTCGTATCCAGCGCTTCATGTCCCAGCCGTTCTTCGTGGCCGAGCAGTTCACCGGTACGCCGGGTCGCTTCGTGCCGCGCAGCGAGACGGTGCGCGGCTTCAAGGAGATCATCGACGGCAAGCACGACGACCTCCCCGAGGGCGCGTTCATGTACGTCGGTGGCATCGACGAAGCGGTT
>CAIKQM010000084.1 GCA_903829565.1 uncultured Planctomycetota bacterium | reverse complement strand
CGGGCGCAGGGTGCGCATGGCGATCTCTTCGTACTCGCCGAGGCGTGCCGTCGCCGGAGCCAGCGTGACTCCGCCCGGCGCCGCGCGCAGCACGCGCTCGAGCGGCAGCTCATCCGCCAGCACCTCGATCATTGTCGGCTCGCGTTCCACCGCGCAGCCCAGCGCCATCGTCGCGTGCGCTTGCGGATCCAAATCGACCAACAGCACGCGCTCGCCGCGTGCCGCCAGCGCTCCGGCCAAGTTCACAGCCGTGGTGGTCTTGCCGCAGCCGCCTTTTTGATTCACGAACGCGGTTGCGGTGTTGTGGCGCTGAGGGCCTCCAAGGTGTGCGCGTGCTGCGCGACTTCCTCGGCCAGAGCGCGGAAGTCGATCGCGGCACGCGAGCGCGTATCGAGCGCTTGTACCGGCACGCCGAGAGCGGCGGCTTCGCGCAGGCGCACGCTGGTCGAGATGGCGGTGTCGAACAGCAGCTCACCGAACTGGGCGTGGATGCCGACCAACAGCTCGCGGGCGATGCGCGAGCGCTTGTCAAACAAAGTTGCCACGGCGCGCAGGCTGAACGGGCGATCCAAGTGGGCCGCCGTCTCCGCCAGCAAGGTGCGCGCCTTGAGCGCGCCCTGCAACGCGAAGGCACCCGTCTCGATCACCAGCACGGCGGTGTCGGCCGCGCGCAGCGCCGACAAGGCCAACACACCCTCGGTGCGCGGCGGGCAGTCGAGCACACAGTAGTCGAACTGCGCGCGCACACTGTCCAGTGCTTTTGACAAGCGCTCCTGCGGGCGCAGGGTGCGCATGGCGATCTCTTCGTACTCGCCCAAACGCGCCGTCGCCGGAGCCAGCGTCACTCCGCCCGGCGCCGCGCGCAGCACGCGCTCGAGCGGCAGCTCATCCGCCAGCACCTCGATCATCGTCGGCTCGCGTTCCACCGCGCAGCCCAGCGCCATCGTCGCGTGCGCTTGCGGATCCAAATCAACCAACAGCACGCGCTCGCCGCGTGCCGCCAGCGCTCCGGCCAAGTTCACAGCCGTGGTGGTCTTGCCGCAGCCGCCTTTTTGATTCACGAACGCGAGGATGTGCATGGTCAGGTGCGGGGGCTGGCGATTCGGCGTGCGGTGGCTAGGTCGAGGACACTCGCCGCGTGCTTGCGGCGCAGGTCCTCGAAGTCATGTGGATGCACGATGGCGCACAAGATTTCAAGACTCTCCACCAAGCGCGGCCCGGGACGATTGAAGTACGCATTGCCATCCGCGATCCAAACCGCCTCTGGAGCGACGCGCACCGAGCGCAACAGCTCTTCGACTGCGGCGAAGTCCGCCAAGGTGTGTTCCAGCGTGAAGCCGCACGGTTTGATCAACACACAGTCGACCTCCACGCGTGCCAGCTCGGCCGATGTCAAGGTCGGTGCGTACTCGCCGGCCGTGGCCGCAACGGCGATCCCACCGGCCAACTCGACCAGCTCGGGCATCCATGTGCCGCCGATCATGGTGGGCGCCAGCCACTCGACCGTCAGCACGCGCGGCTTGGTTCGCGCGCCGCTTGCTTGGGCCACGCGTTGTGCCAACGCCTGCACGCGTGCCTCCAACGCCCCGGCCGCGGCTTCGCCCTCGGCAGCGCGTCCCACGGCGGCGCCGACCGCACGCACCGCTTGCCACACCTCGCCCAAGCGCATGGGGGACATGCTGACGATGTGCGCCTGCGTCCCGAGCACCTCGCGCGCGGCGCGCTCGACAGCGGCCTTCGACACAGCGCAGACTTCGCACAGGTCCTGGGTCAACACCACCGTCGGTCGTGCCGCGGCCAAGGCCTCGGTATCGACTTCGAACACCGCCAGCGCCTGTTCCAACAAGCGGCGCACCTCGCGGTCGATGTCGGCACCCTTACCCGGATGGTGCACCCGCGTGCGCGTCAACTTGGGCAACTGGGTCACGCTCGGCGGGTAGTCGCACTCGTGCGACACTCCCACCAACAGGTCTTGGGCGCCCACCAAGGCCACCATCTCCGTGGCGCAGGGCAAGAGGCTGGCAATACGCGGTTCCATGGACGCGTTCTAGCAGATGCCTTGCACAGCTTCCGGAGGGATCCCGCGCCTTCGGGGTCCGCGATCGCTATCCTCACACCGAGCTAGATCACCATGCGCACCGCCACATTGCTTGCCCTGCTGGGGGCCCTTGGATGCCTCGGCCACCCCGCCTCCGCTCAGATTGTGTTGCCGGGCAATCGGCCCGCGCCGGCCCAGCCCAAGGGAGACCTGGCGGCCGCGACGTACTGCGGCACCTGCGGTTGGAAGAACACGCTCTATGCGCCGACGGGCAAGACGGATGAGGCCGGACGGGCGTACGCGTACTGCGAGCCGTGCCGGCGCGACACGCCTCAGGTCGGGTCCGCGCAGGAGTCGGGGCCTGGTCTGAACAAGTCCAAGCGCGAGAGCGACGGCGGCAATCTGGTCGTTGGGCGCAGGCCCAAGGCTGCAGCGGAGCCGGTGGCTCCGGCGGCGCCTGTGGCGGCCACACCCGCACCGGTAGTGCCGCCTCCGCAGAGCCGTCCTGAAACGGCGACGCCTGTTGTGGAGCGCGTGCGCTTGATCAAGAAGGTCGATGATCCTTCGCTAGGCAAGGCTGTGGAAGAGTTGGTCACCGCCGGAGAGGCCGGTCGCCTGCTGGCGCGATCGACGTTGCTGGACACGCACGCTCCGTTGGTGGTCGTGTCGGCGCGCACCTTGTTGGTGGCGCCCAAGGACAATGATGCGGACCTGGTGGTCGAGCGTTTGCGCGGTGATGTGCCGCTGGCAGCTGCTCCGTTGTTGCTGGAGGCGTTGATCGAACGCGATCCGGTGCGCGCTTCGCCGCGTTTGTTGTGCGACATGCTCGACCATGCCTCGGGCGGAGTGCGCACCGTGGCGCGGCGCGAGTTGTCCAAAATGCTTGACACGCTCGACTTGAGCTTGCTGGAACGGCCATTGGCCAGCAAGCGGGCGGACACGCGAGCTGAGGTGGTGACCATCTTGTCGCAGTCGTCGGCGCCGGTTGCGAGCGCCATGTTGCTGCGCGTGGTCGACGATGGTTCGGCACGCACTGCGCAAGCGGCCCAACGCGCGCTGGCGGTGCGCGAGGATGCGACTCTGGATGCGCAACTGGTGCAAGCGGCGCTGGGAGAGCGCTGGATTCTGCGTCAGCAAGCTTGTGCGTTGCTGGCCATCGTCGAACGCGAAGACCTTGGACCGCGCACCATCCTGGATGCGCGTCACGTGGATCCGTTGCTGAATGCGCTGTCTTCGGCGGATCACTTCTTGGCGGGCACGGCGGCCACGGCGTTGGCGGGGATCGGCTTCCGCAGCTCGGATGCCAAGATGTCCGAATGGCTTGACGGCTTGGTGGTGGATCGTTTGGTGCACGCCGCAGCCACGCGCGAGTTCCAACCCGACTTGGCCATGCTGCAGCCAGCGGCCTTGCGGCGTCTGGAATCCTTGACAGGACGGCGCCATGGCAACAACAGCGCCGCCTGGTTGGAATGGTGGGTGGAAGCCCGCCCGCGCTTTCATGCGCGTCGTGCCAATCTGGAGATCGACATCGCCGAGGCGGGCGGCCTCAAGCTGCTCTTCGAAGACACGAATGCACCTGATGGGGCCGTGACTTTGGTGGGTCCCGAACTGGCGGCTGATGCCGAGCAAGCTGGTGCACGCGGCGAGATCGTGTACTTGACCGAAGCGGAATGCCGCGCCGTGGTCGAGTCGCTGCGTGCGGCGGGTGTGTTGGCTACGGCGACGCTGCCGGGTGTGCGCGGCTCGCGCGGTCGCGGGGAACGCCACTTGGAGATTGAAGTCCGTGGGCGCACCAAGGGCTTCACCCTCGGCCCCAACATCAGCGAACCGTGGTTTGAAGCCACGGCTGCCATGGTGCGCACGATGCAGGATGCGCAACGCTGGCAACGCCTGGTGCCGCGTGAGGCGCGTGCGCGGCGCTTGGAATGGGTCAAGGCGGAACAAGAGTGGTGGCAACGCGAGAGCGACGAAGCCAAGCGGCGCGCACGGCGTGTCGAACTGGCTTTGGCTTCCATCGATGGCGCAGCCCCCGCGGTGCGTGAACTTGCCTTGACAGAGATCGAGCGCGACTGTGCTGCCGGTGCGCAGCTTGGTGCGAGCGAGTTCCCGCGGCTGGTCGCGTGGATGGGTGCGGAAACGGCGGCCCTAGATCGAGCCAAGCGCACTGCGTTGTTGGCGTTGGCGGCTGCACGTCAGGCCGGCGGTGGCAAAGCTCCGCCCGAAATGGCGCAGCAACTCGTCTCCGTGGCGATGACGCGCTTTGGCGCGGACAGCGAAGCGCTGATTGCGGATGTGCTGGATGCAGCCGGTCACGCCACGGCGCGAGCGGCCGCCATGGACGGTAATCCTCTTTTGCGGCGTGCGGCAGCGCGTGCGCTCGCCAGCCACCCGGGTGAAGAGGACATCGCTGCCTTGCGCACGCTGCTGTCGGACAAGGACCGCAGCGTGGAGGCCGCCGCTGTGCGCGCACTGGGTGAGAACAAGGTTGAAGCGGCGCGTACCGAGTTGCTGGTGCGCGCGCGTCTGGGCTTCCCGGAAGTGCGCGCTGCTGCCTTGGAAGCGGTGGGCACCATGGGCGGCGAGTTCGTGCTCGATGCCTTGGTGTTGGGCGCCACTGATGCGGATGTGCAGGTGCGGCGCGCTTCGGCCAAAGGCCTCGCCAATCTTGCCGATCCCAGCGCCACTGGCTTCTTGGTCGGACTGTTGGGCGATGGCAGTGATGAAGAAGTGCGTGCTGCCGCGCGCGAGGGTGTGCTCAAGCTCGGCGGCCGTGCTGTACCGGAGTTGACGCGCTTGTTGCACCAACCCGGTGGCCGCATGCGCCGCGATGCCGCGTTGCTGTTGGCGCGCCTGGGCTCGCCCGACGCCGTGTCACCTTTGCTTGCCATCCTCACGCAGCGACGCGCGGATGCTCAAGTGGCTGAAGAGCTGGCGGTGTTAACTTGTTTTGACCCGCGTGCGCAGCCCGAGGCCGTGGAAGCCTGGTGGCAGTGGTGGGAAGGCGTGCGTCATGACGACTCGCTGCTGTGGTTCCGCGCGGGCCTCGAGCGCGTGGGCATTTCTACACCTCCGCAGGGCGCGCTCGAAGGCGAAGGCACACTGCAAGGGCGCATCTTCTTGACCGAGGTGCTTGCGCGTCCGGAAGACTTGCTGGTCGAGCGTGCGCGGCGCGAGTTGGGGCGTTTGTTGGGACGCGAGATTGGGCCGTTGCCGCCCAAGGGCCGCGAGCGCGAAGAGTACGCCCGCAAGCTGCGCGAGGAGCTGCGTTCGACGCGATGAAGCGCGCGAAGGCCAAGAAGGGGAGCGAAGGCAAGAAGACCGGCGATGCACAGCGTCCGCTGGTCTTGGTGCTGTTGTTCTTGACGGTTGCGCTGTTCGCCGTCGGTGGTGTCGTGCAAGGCCCGAAGATCGCCCGCATCGTGTGGAGCGAACTCGGCGTGCGGCATGTCGAGCACCACACCGAGGTGTTCAAGAAGGTCGGAGCAGAGACCGGCATCGACCCTGCTCTGCTGGCGGGCATCTGCTATGTCGAGAGCCGCGGCAAGGTGGATGCGGTCTCCAACAAGGGCGCGATGGGGCTCTTTCAGTTGATGCCTTCGGCTGCTGCGGATGCAGCGCGGCGCTTGAAGCTCAACCCGCCCACGCGCGCGGAGTTGCTCTCGAACCCTGAGCTGAACACGCGGCTGGCTGTCAGCCATCTGCAATGGCTGCATCGCTTGGAAGGGCCGAGCTGGGAGCGCGTGCTTGTGGCCTATAACGCTGGGCGCGGTCGTCTCAAGCAATGGTTGGACGATGCAGGAGGGTGGGACGCATGGCGTGCCGCTCGCCTAGGCCGCAGTGAAACACTGCACTATGCGCAGAGTTGCCTCGCCTTTGCCCAGCGGTTCCGCGAACGTGACAGCTTCGCACCACAAACGGCCAAGCGCTAACCTAACGCGGCTCGCCGTCGTGCGTACAGCGGCCTAGCCCACCCCTCCTGAAGCTATGAACCAAACCGATCTAGCAGCCTCCAACACCGTTGTGGCTGCGCGTTTCGTACCCGAGCTGCGCCGCGCCTTAGGCGAAGTCGTCGTAGGTCAAGAGCGCTTGCTCGACATGCTCATCATTGGCGTCCTGACCGGTGGCCATGTGCTGCTGGAAGGTGTGCCTGGCCTGGCCAAGACGCTCGCCGTGTCGAGCCTCGCCAAGGCCGTGGATGGCACCTTTGCGCGCATCCAGTTCACGCCGGACTTGCTGCCGTCGGACCTGATTGGCACCGACATCTACAACGCCAAGGACGGCAGCTTCAGCGTGCGTCGTGGTCCGGTCTTCGCCAACTTCGTGTTGGCGGATGAAATCAACCGCGCGCCCTCCAAAGTGCAGTCCGCTTTGTTGGAGGCGATGGCCGAGCGGCAGGTGTCCATTGGCGGCACGACGCATCCTTTGCCGAAGCCCTTCTTGGTGCTTGCCACGCAGAACCCGCTGGAGCAAGAAGGCACCTATCCGCTGCCCGAAGCACAGTTGGATCGCTTCGCGTTGAAGGTGATCGTCAGCTATCCCACGCCCGAAGAAGAGCTGGTGATCTTGGGTCGCATGGCCAGCACTGCGCCGCGCTTGGAGCCGCGCAAAGTTGTCGGTTTGCCCGAGGTGATGGAAGCGCGCGCCGCAGTCGATCGCGTCCAGTTGGATGAGCGTCTGGCGCAGTACATCGTCAGCTTGGTGGTCGCCACGCGCGAACCGGGCCGTCATGGCTTGTCCGATCTCGCTGGCAAGGTGCAGTACGGTGCTTCGCCGCGCGCCACGATTTGGCTGGCGCAGTGTGCTCGCGCTCATGCGTTGCTGGCTGGTCGCGCCTTCGTGGTGCCGGGTGACATCAAAGCGGTCGCGCTCGATGTGTTGCGCCACCGCGTGACACCCACATGGGAGGCCGAAGCCGAAGGCCTCACCTCCACACGCATTGTGATGCGCGTGTTGGAAACGGTGCCGGTGCCTTGAGCGACTTCTAAGGTAGCGGAGGTAGGCAAATGTCGTTCTGGTCGTGGTTGGATGCAACAGAGCCTGAGGAGCGTACGGCTCCGCAGGTGGAGCTTGGTGCTGCTGTGCGCCGAGTGCGCATCCTTACAGCCAAGCTGGTCGACTCCGCGCTCTCGGGTGGCTTCAAGAGTGCCTTCCGCGGCAGCGGACTCGAGTTCCGTGAAGTGCGTGCGTACGAGCATGGTGATGACGTGCGGCGCATCGATTGGAACGTGACCGCACGCACGGGCTCCGCGTATGTGAAGACCTATGCCGAAGAGCGCGAGTTGGAGATCCACATCGTGCTCGATCGCTCCAGGAGCCTTGGCTTTGGCACGCGCGAAGGCACGAAAGCCGATGCAGCGGCGCGTTTGGTGGCGTTGGTGGCCTTCGCTGCTGCGCGCAGCCAAGACAAGGTCGGGCTGACGGTCTTTGATGGTCGTGGTCGTGCGCGCACGCCGTGCAAGAAGGGTATGCGCCAGGCGCTGCAGATTGTGCGTGCGGCCATGTTGGGCGGCAGCGGCGAGCCGGGTGGCTTGGTGGATGCGCTCGAGACGGAAGAGCGTTTGCTGCGTCGTCGCTCGGTCCTGTTCTTGGTGTCGGACTTCTGTGCGCTCGATGCACACAACGAGCGGCTGGAGCGCCTCTTGACGCGGCTCAACCGGCGCCACGATGTGATTGCCGTGCGGGTGCAAGACCCGTTCGAGCGCGAACTGCCGGCCGTGGGGCCAGTCTTGGTGCGCGACCTTAGCACAGGTCTACGCGCCGAGGTCGATGGCCGTGATGCCGGCGTGCGCCGTGCTTGGAGCCAAGCAGCCGACGAGCGCCGCACGTTGCAGGATGCGCTCTTTGCGCGCTGTCGTATCGAGGTGTTGGACATCACCACGGATGGCGCGGTCGATGTGCCGTTGATCGGGCTGTTCCGGCGGCGTGCGACGGGGCGCGCTGCGAGCAACGGAGGTCGCGCATGAACCTTCACGCTGTGCAAGACACGCCGGCAGCGTGGGGCGTGACGCGCACGCAAGCCAGCATCGGTGAGGCCGTGCGTGTGGAAGCGCGGCTCGAGTTGGCGGATGGTACGCGCCCCGAGGTAGGTGCGTGGCCGGAAGATCCTCTGGTGCCATGGGCGTTGCTGGATGCACCCACGGCTGTGCGCCAGACCCTTGAGGGGCCACTGGATGCTTGGATGGTCGGGTACACCGCCATGCCGCTGAAAGGCGGCGAGTTGCGCACGCCCGAGCTCGCGCTGACCGTGGGCGGTAGTCAAGTATATGTGACACCGGCTTCGTTGCGCGTGGCTTCCGAGCTGGCCGAGGGCGAAGAGGCGCCGCGTGTCTTGCACGAGCCGCTCAGCGCCGTGACGCTGCCGGACCAAGCAGGCCAGGTGCCTAGCTTGCTGTGGTTGTGGGGTGCCTTGCCGCCGTTGGTGGCTGCTGTGGTCTGGTGGCGCATGCGGCGTACACCGCGCCCTGTGGTTGCTGCGCTTCCACCGGCTGTTCAACGTTTGAGTGAGCTCGAACAGCTGTGGAAGCGTGATCGCTCTGCGGCGCGCGAGTGCTTGCATGAGTTGGTGCTGCTGGTGCGCACCGAACTGGACCAGCGCACCTCTGTGTCGCGCGCGGCACTTGGTGGCATGGAATGGGCCGATGTGCTGGAGCGCGAGGGGCACACGCAAGCAGCAGCTTTCGTGCGTCGCATCGAACCTCTGCGTTGGTGCTGCACCCAAGTCCAAGACGAGTTGGTGCAAGCTCGTTTTGACGAGGCGCGCAAGCTGTTGACTGCGACCACCGGCGAGGTGCGCGCGTGAGCGCCTTGGCGTTGCAAGAGCTGGCTCGCAGCGTGGCGGAGGGCCGCCTAGAGCTGGTAGGCGGCTGGTCGCTTGCAGATCCGTGGTTCCTGCTCGTGGCGCCCTTAGTGGCCTTGGGCTTGTGGTGGGCGCGTCGTCCTGCCGGCCGTGTGACCGCAGAGGCCACGCTCGTGACCACGGTGCGTCCCTCGTGGCGTCAGCGCACGCGCGGCGTGCCGGTGTTGCTGCAGGTGGCCGCGGTTGTGTGTGTCTCCGTTGCTTTGGCGCGTCCGTTGAAGGGCAAGGTCGAGTTCCAAAGCGAGAGCGAAGGTGTCGACATTGCCTTGGTCGTGGATCGCTCGGGATCCATGCAGCACGAAGATCTGGAGAAGGGCCGCTCGCGACTGGAAGTCGTCAAGCAAGTGGTGCGCGACTTTGCAGTGCGGCGCATGGGCGATCGCGAAGGTGCAGCGGATGCGTGTGCGTTGATTGTGTTCGCGCACTATCCGCAGATCCTGTGCCCGTACACGCTGGATGTGGATGCCATCACCGGCTTCATCGAGGAGCTGAAGCCCGTCACCAACCGCGCGGAAGACGGTACCGGCATCGGCGTGGGTTTGGCGAAAGCTGTGCAGACGTTGCAAGCCTCGCAGGCCCGTTCGCGCGTGGTGGTGTTGTTGACCGATGGTGAGAACAACATCGATGACATCCCGCCGTTGGAAGCTGCCGATCTAGCGCGCAAGCAAGGCGTGAAGGTCTACACCATCTTTGCGGGCCGCTACGCCTATGCGTTTGATGCCTTTGGCCGTGCGGTGCCCACGCAACGCGAGATCGACACCAGCGAGCTCCAAGAGATCGCCTTGCGCACCAAGGGCCGCTTCTTCCGCGCGCGCGACCAAGCGGAACTGGAACGCGCCTACGCCGAAATCGAAGCACTCGAGCGCACGAAGCGCGTCACCACGCAACACGCGGAGAGTTACGACGGCTATCGCTTGTGGTTGTTGCCGGCCCTTGTGCTGCAAGCCTTGGCGTTCCTCGCCTGGCGCACGGTGTGGAGGTCGTTGCCGTGATGAGCTCCTTGGCCCTGACTTTCTTGGGCTTTGATTGGCAAGAGCCGTGGGCTTTGTGGTGGCTCGCTGCTGTGCCGGTCGCCGCTGCGGTGGCGTGGACGACCGCACGCGTGAGCCTGCGCGCGCGTCGCATCTTGGTTTCCAAACGCATGGAGCGGCGGCTCTTTGCCGGGTACAGCGCGCGGCGTGCTGCCGTGCGCACGCTGGCAGGTGTCCTGAGCCTAGTCTTCTTGGTGTTGGCGCTCGCCGGCCCTGTGCGCGGCTACACGCTGCGCGAGGTGCGCAAGCGCGGCTTGGATGTGGTCGTGTGTCTCGACACCAGCCGCTCGATGCTGGTGCAGGACTTGTCTCCCGATCGTCTGGCGCGCGCCAAACGCGAAGTGCGCGGACTTTTGGAGCGTTTGAAGGGCGATCGCGCTGCCTTGTTGGCTTTCTCTGGCGATGTGCGCGAAGTTGCGCCCCTCACGTCGGATGCACGCACGCTGTCCACATTTCTTGACACTCTGACGCCGGAAGACAACCGCAAAGGTGGCACAGACATCGGCGGTGTCTTGACTGCAGCGCTGGATCTTTTCGATGGTCGCAGTGGTGCCCACGAGGTCGTCGTGCTGTTGACGGACGGCGAAGACTTGGGGGCCCAGGGAGCTGCTGTGGCCAAAAAAGCTGCCGAGCGCGGCATCCGCATCCATGTCTGTGGCATCGGCACCGAGGGCGGCGGCAAGATCCCCGATGGCACGCGCTTTGTGCGCGACACAGAGGGAAAAGAGGTCGTTTCGCAGCTCGATGCAGCCACATTGAAGACCATTGCGGAGACCAGCGGGGGTGCGTTTGTCTCGACCGAGACGTCACCCACGCCCTTGGAAGAGTTGTGGGACAAGCGCATCGCTCGCATGGAAGGTCGCGAGTACGGCGGCGGCCGTGAGCGCATCCCGCATGATCGCTACCAATGGCCCCTGGCTCTCGCAGCCGTGTGCATGGCCATCGAGTACAGCCTCCGTGAACGCGGGAGGACCTCACCATGATGGCGACTTGGTTCGTGGCGGCGGCCCTGTTGGTGAACGATCCCGCGCCGCGTTGGGAAGGGACCTTGCAGCAGGGTCTGGACGAGTTGACGCGTCGCATCCAAGCACAGGACTCGGCGCGCGTCGTCGAGTTGGCAGATGCCTTGCTGCAGCCGGATCGCTACAGCGTGGCACGCAGTCAGTGGCTGGCTGCAGGTGGATGGCGCGCGCACACCGCAGGCGTGGTGGATCCGTACGCGGAACGCTTGGGTTTGCGCGAGTTGGCTCCGCGCTTGGTGTCCCAGTTGCACTTGGCGCGCGCCGATGCTCTGGTCACGCTGGGGCGTGCTGCTGAGGCGCGTGCTGCGTATGAGTTGGCACGCGCCGAAGGTGCTGCGCAGGAGCGCTTGGCTGCCATCGATGCGTTGGTTGATCTGGACATGGTGGTTGCGGAGGAAGCGCGCAAGCGTGTCGATGCACCTCCCGAGCCCGATGCCAAGCCGGCCGAGCTCATGGCTGCAGCGCGCAAGGCGTATGTAGATGTGCGCCTGCGCTTGATCGAGCGTTTGCGTTTGGACCCTTCGGATGCGGATGCACGCGCCGATGCCGAGTGGGTGCAGCGTCGTCTGGAAGAGCTCAAGCGTTTGGAAGAGGAACGCAAGCAGCAACAGAACCAGCAGCAGAAGTCCGACCAGCAAAAGCAAGACGAGCAGAAGCCGAACGAGCAGAACCAGCAGGATCCGAACCAGCAGCAGGAGCAGAAGCCTGACGAGCAGAAGCCCCAGCAAGATCCTCAGCAGGACGCTCAACAAGACCAACAGCAGTCCCAGCCCAAGGACGCACCCAAGCCCGAAGACGCGCGCCCGTTGACTAAGGAAGAGGCGCAGCAGCTGCTCGATCGCTTGCAGGACTTGGACAAGAAGGGTGAACAACTGCGCCAGAGCTTGATCAAGGCACGGCGCGAGAAGGTGGACAAGGATTGGTGATGGAACAGACGCTACCCCGAATCTGGCGAGCATGGTTGTGCCTATGCGCACTGCTGCTCGTGTGGAGCGGCACCGCCGCTGCGCAAGATCTGCGTGTCAGCGCACGCATGTCCAGTGGTGTGATCAAGCTTGGTTCGGATGCGCGCCTCATCATCGAAGTGCGCGATGCGCAAGCCGCGGGCTTGGGCGACTTGCCGAAGGTGGAAGGCTTGAGCATCGGCCCTCTGGGCCCATCCATCACCGGACGTACCACGGAGATCGCGAACGGTCGCACCAAGACCAGTGTGCAACACACGTGGTCCGTGCCTGTGACCGCTACGCAGACGGGGCGCTACACCATTCCGCCCTTGGAAGTGCGTGCCGATGGCAAAGCCACCTTCACCAAGCCGGTGCAGTTCGAAGTCGTCAAGGATGTGGAAGGTGAGGACTTCGGCTGGTTCACCATGGACGCGCCGCGCGAAGTGTACGCGGGCCAGCCCTTCACGCTTGATCTTGTGGTGGGCTTCGACAAGTCGTTGGGCGTGAATGTCAACTACGCCAACATCACGCTGCCTTGGTACGGCGCATTGAGCGGCTTGGTCGAGCTTCCGACTCCCGATGCTGGTCAGCGCGCCGCGAACCAGATCAACCTGAACGGTGATCAAATCATCTCTGTCGAAAGCGGCGGTGAGCGTGAGCGCGACGGACGTACCTACACCACGCTGCGTTGGCGCAAGCGCTACCTTGCGAGCGATCCAGGCGTGCTGGAGCTCTCCACAAGTCACTTTGAGTTCGGCCAGATCGCGCGCTCGTTCTTTGGCTTTGATCCGTCACAGAAGAAGACGATGTACAAGCGCTTGGAGCCGGTCAGCATCCGCGTGCTGCCGGTACCTGAGGCCGCTCGTCCAATCGACTGGACAGGCGCAGTCGGTCGCGTAGAGGCGCGCGCCGCAGCCGACCGGCGCGTGGTCGATGCGGGTGATTCGATCAAGCTCACCGTCGACTGGAGTGGCGATGCGAACCTCGACTTCTTTGAGCCGCCGGATCTGGCGCGCTTGAAGGGCTTCGAGCGCTTCCGCGTGTATGGCCGCACGGATCGCAAGTCCGCCGAGCGCCGCACAGTGGTGTATGACCTTGCGCCTGTGGATCCGGAGTTGAAGGAGATCCCTGCGGTGCCGCTGTCTGTGTTCGATGTGGACCGGCGCTCGTACCAGACGATCGAGACACGCCCCATTCCCATCCAAGTGCGCGCGCTGAAGAATGCGGCCGCGTTGGCAGAGGTCGAGGTGCAGCGCGAATACGCCAGCGACATCAGCGACATCGTCAGCACGCCGCGCGAGTCGTCGGATCCTTGGGCACCCTCCGCGCCGGCGCTGTTGCTGGGTGTGGGTGTGGTGTTGGCGGCTGGTGGTCGCGTACGCCGTGCTGTGTATGGTGCCGATGATCCGTGGGCACCCGTGGTGCGCAAGCGTCGCAGAGCTCTGGCCGAGTTGCGCCGCAGTGCTCAGGTCGCGCCCGATGCTGACGCCAGTTACCGTGCGTTGTGCACCTATCTCGCTGCGCGCACGAATGAAACCGAGACAGCGTGGCGTGGCCGCGATGTGCGTGCGTGGGTCATTGAGCAACGCCAAGCAGACCGTCCAGCACCCGCTGCGGAGGTGGAGGCCGAGTTGACGCAGGTGTTGCGCGAATGCGAACAGGCCGCATGGGCGCGCGCAGGTCGTTACGACGCTGTGCGGATCGTGCGCTTGGCCGAGCGCTTGCAAGCGGAGGGCGTGTGATGCGCGCATGGATGCTGCTCTTGTGTGTGCTGTCACTGCTGCCTTTGGCGATGGCAGGTGCCAGCCAGTTGCCGCAGCCCGATGCTGGGGTCGAGGCGTATCGGCGCGGCGATTGGGCGGCGGCGCGTGAGGCTTGGTCCGCCGAGCTGGCACAACCCGAGCTCAGCTTGGGCGCGCAGGCGCGACTCGCGTACAACTTGGGCAACTGTGCCTTCCGCGAAGGATCCGCCGCGCGGGCCGGAGCCTGGTACGAAGAAGCGCTGGTGCTCGACCCGTCGCTGGGCGAGGCGCGCACCAATCTCGACCATGTGCGCACTCTCTTGGGATTGCAGCCCTTGGATCGCGGTGACTTGAGCGGGACTTTGGCGATCGCTTTGGATTCGCTGCGTGCTGCCCAATGGCGTTGGGTGGGCTTGGTGCTGTTGCTGGTAGGTGCCGTGTGCTGGCTGCAGGCCAGTCCTTCGCGCTCCCGCTGGTGGCGGCTTGCTTCTCTGGCGTGCTTCGTCCTCGTGTGCGCTTGCCTGCTTGCAGGTTGGTGGCGTGGTCGTAGCGAGTGGCCGCAGCGTGCTTGGCTTGTGGGCACGGGGCGCACCGAGTTGCGCTCGGAGCCGCGCGATGCCGCGACCGTCATCGGAGATGCTGCCGTGCTGCAGCGCGTAGACGTCGTGGACGAGGAGCTTGCCGGCTGGATCAAGCTGCGGGCTGGGCCCGTCACCGGCTGGGTGCCATCCGATGTGGTCTTCCGCCCGCGCTAAGCACTGCGCACGGCTTGCGCCCGCAGGCTGCATCGCGCATCGTGGGGGCTGGATGAAGCCCTTCCTTGTGCTCCTCGCTTGCGCGCTGGTCTGGTTGTGTGCCTGCGGCCCGCGGCCCGGCAGCAGCGGCGAAGGTCGCGGCATCTTGGTCATCGCTATCGATGGCTTGCGCGCGGATCACCTCGGTATCGGTGGCAATGATCGGCCAGCGACGCCGGTCTTGGATGGTCTGGCGCGCCAAGGTGTGTGGTTCGCGAATGCGCGCTCGACCTCGCCGGATCTGGAAGGCGCGCATGCGTCCTTGCTCACCGGCTGCGATCCATTGTTGTCAAGCCGTCTTGGCAAGGGCGGCGAAGCGAGCAGCGCACTGTCGCGTTGGCTGATCCCGGCGGCCGTGCCTTCGCTGGCCGAAGAACTGCTGCGTGGCGGATATGACACTGCGGCCTTTGCGGACCACCCTTCGATTGACGAGACGCTGGGCTATGGGCGCGGCTTTCGCGAGTTCCGTGCGTTGCGCGAAGAGGATGCGGCGCTGGCAGGCGAGGGCTTTGAAGCAGCTTCGACCAAGTTCGAGCGTTGGCTCGGAGATCGCTCGCGCTCGCAGGATTGGTTTGCGTACATCGAAGCGCATGACCTCGTGCGTCAATGGTCCCGCCGCCAGGAAGATCCCCGCTGGAGTCGTCTGTACGAGCCGCGTCCCGAGCTCGCCATGGTGCCGCCTCTGGGCGCCTTCCGGCGCGGCTTCTACGCCTTGTCGCGCGATCGTTGGGGCGGTGGCCCGATCACGCTGGGCGAGTACGAAGCTCGCTACGATGGTGAGTTAACTAATCTTGACGCCAAGATCGGACGCGTCTTGGAGCGTTTGCGTGCCACCGGCCGTTTGCGCAACACGACGGTCATCGTCGTGGGCACGCATGGCATGAGCTTTGGCGAAGGCGGGCTCTACCTGGACGCGGGCAAGTTGGATGATGCTGACCTGCATGTGCCCTTGATTGTGCGTCAACCGCTCGGTTCGGGTGCCATGACGCAAGTGCATTCGCATGTGGTGTCGTTGGTAGATGTGGCCCCCACGGTGCTGGAGTTGGCGGGCATTCCGCGTCCCGCGACGATGCATGGTGTGTCGCTGATGCCCACGCTCAAGGGCGATGCAGCGCCCTTGCGTCGCTATGCGTTTGCTGCGGGTGGACTGTTGCAAGGCCGCAGCGTCATCGATGACCGTTACTGCTATGAGGAGGATCGCGCGAATGCCATCGGCGATCGACTCGTGCGGGAGACATGGCTGGGCACCACAGCCGTTTCGGGTGGCGAGCAGCGCACGCACTTGCATGATCGCGGCCTCTCGCGCGCGATGGATCATTTGGCATCCACCGAAGATGGCGAGGTCCAAGGCCGGTTGCGGACGGTGTTGCGTCAGTGGATGGACCGTGTGGAAGCCGCACGAGCAGCTCTGCAAAGCCCGGGTGCGGATGCGCGCGGCGCTTTGGAGTCCTTGGTGGATCCTGCACGCTCGGCGTGGGCCACGGAGTCGGCGCGGTGACAGACGCCTCTCCTGCAGAGCGGGATGGCTCGCAACCGTTGCGTGTGGTGTTGGTGTCGAACGGGTTCCCGCCCATCGGGCACTGGGGCACGGAGTTCTACACACACCAGCTGGCCGTGGGCTTGCAAGCCCGCGGGCATACGGTGACCGTGCTATGCCCGCGACGCGATGGCACGCAACCGCGCTACACCTTGGAGCGGCGCGTGGAGGATGGCATCGAAGTAGTCGAAGTGCACAACGCCGGTGATCCCCGCAAGCGTTTCGAGGACAGTTGGCGCAACGCACGCATTGAGCAAGTGTTCGCCGAGCTGGTGCGCGAACGTCAACCACAGGTGGTGCACTTCTTGCACATGTTGTGGGGCTTGAGTGTGCGCTTGCCCGCCGTGGCACGCCAAGCGGGGAGTGCGACCGTTGCGACCCTCACGGACTATGGTCTCTTGTGCCATCGCGGTCAGTTCCGCGATTGGTTAGAGCGCGACTGCGGCGGTCCTACTTCGCCGGCGCACTGTGCGCGCTGTGTGCGCGAACCAGGTGTCTGGGACGGTGCACCGCTGCTCGTGGCAGCCAAGCGCGCTGCCGTGCGCACCTTGGCCGCGGTCGGTGGCGCGGGCGTCGTTGTGACCGCAGCGGATCTGGCCTTGCGCGAACGGGAGGTGGCAGCCACGCGCACGCAGGTGGATCGTTGGATTGCGCCTACGCGCGCTCTTGCTACAGCGTTCCTGGCACGCGGTTGGCCCGCGGACCGACTGGAGTCGTTGGTCTATGGCATTGAGGAACAGGCCTTCCAAATCCCTCGCGCCGCAGAGCCCGCCGTGCCGTGCTTTGGTTTCATCGGGCAGTTCACGCCACACAAAGGCGCTGCGCGCATCTTTGAGGCGGTGCGCTTGCTACAGCAAGATCCGCAAGTGGCTGCGCTGCCGTGGCGTGTGGAGTTGTGGGGGCATGCTTTCTTGGATCGCTACCAACGCTACATCGATGCACAGCGAGTCGCGGATGTGGCCGAACGCGTGCACTTGATGGGCGCCTTCGAACCGCGGCGTGCGCCGGAGGTGATGGCGCGCTTCGATGCTTTGCTGGTGCCTTCGCAATGGAACGAGAACGCGCCGCTGGTGGTGCTGCAGGCGCGTGCGGCCGGTGTGCCGATCGTGGCGTGTGATGTGCCCGGTGTGCGTGAGGTGGCTCCACCCACCGCGGTGTTGGTGCCGCGCGAGGATGCTCAAGGACTCGCGCACGCGTTGCGGGCCCGCATCTTGGCTGGTCCGGCGCTGCGCGAAAGCTCGACACCGTGTACCACGCATGCGGCACATGTGACGGAGATTGAGCGCGTCTACCAGACGGCGCGCTTGCAGCGCACATGAGACTCGGGCAGGTGATTCATGCCGATCCGCTCGGCCGCGGAGGCATCCAGACGCATGTGCGACTGTTGTGCGAAGATCTCGCCGCTCGTGGTCACGAGGTGCACGCGCTAGCCCATCAAGTCACTGCGCGGCCTCAACCGCCGCGCGTGGTCGCGCAAGATGGCTGGAGCTATGAGCTGCGCACTCGCGCCGGTGGGACGCCGTTTGGCGAGCCAGCTATTGAGCAGCATCTAGCTCACGAAGTGGTGCAGTGGGCGCGCAGCAGGCGGTTGCAGGTGGTGCATGTGCATCATCTGTCCGGTTGTGGTGCACTGGCGGTCAGCGCCTTGCAGGCGGCGGGCCTTGCGGTGGTCGTGTCGGTGCATGACTTCGAGCATGTGTGTCCGCGCGGCCAGATGTGGTCGGACGAAGGTCGCTGCGTGGACTTGGAGCTGGCGCGTTGCACGCGCTGCACGCTGAGCACCTGGCCTGCGGTTCCTGCTCCGGCAGACCCGCAACAAGCTCTGGATATGCGCCGGAAACGAGCCTTGCGCGCCTTGGCTGGGGCCCACGCGTTGGTGGCGCCTTCTGCCGCAGGCTTGGATCTGTACCGCCAGCGCATGCCGGAGCTGTGTCAAGCAAACTGGACAGTAGTCGAGAATGGCATCCGTGCGGCTCGCTTGCGCCAGCAAGTGCGCGCCTTGCGTTCCTCGCTTGCTGGTTCTCCTGCAGGCACCGTGCGCATGGGGCTTGTCGGTGCGGTGCAGCCCTCCAAAGGTGTGCTGCCCTTGGCCCAAGCAGTGGTGGCCTTGGCTTGTGCGCGTACCTCAGGTCCTTCGTTGGAGCTGTGGATCCACGGCACACCCACGGCGGCTGCGGATACGCGGGCCTTGTGGCAACAACTGCTACAACTGGCTGCACAGCATCCCTGCGTGCGCTTGCACGGCGGCTTCGATGCGCAGGCGTTGCCGCGCATCTTGGCCCAGTTGGATGTGCTGGCAGCACCCGCCTTGTGGGATGAGATCCATGGACTGTCCGTGCGCGAAGGCTTGGCTGCCGAGTTGTGGACGGTCGCGACGGAGCGCGGCGGTTTGGCGGCTTTGCCGCACGAACACGCCGGTGCGTTGCAGTTGCCTGCGGACGAGCCCGCATCATGGGCATCAGCTCTGGCTCAAGCGTTGCCGCGCTGGGTCATGCCGCCGCGTGCTGTGCCTCTGCCGCGCGAAGCTGCGCAGTGTGCGCGTGAGATGGAAGCACTCTACGTCACCGTGTGGGCCGCAGCGCGGCGCCACACATCCAGCACAGCCGCCGCAGCAACCTTCCAATCGTAGTGCTCCAGCACCACAGCTCGCGCTGCCTCACAACGCTCACGCGCGCTGGCTCGTTGATCCAAGACTTCAAGTGCTGCGTCGGCCAGGTGTTCGATGCGTTCCACCAAGCGCAGATGCACACCCTCGCGTAGCTCCAAACCTTCGGCTGCCACACGCGTGGCGACGATGGGCACGCCATAAGCCGCGGCCTCCAACAGCTTGAGGCGCGTGCCGCCACCCACGAGCAGGGGCACCAGCAACGCACCGGCGCGCGCGAGTGCTGGCCGTACATCCTCGACCTCGCCCAACAAACGCACGCCTTCGATGCGCAGGTCGCCCAAGTGTTGCGATGGTCCACTGCCCACAACTTCCAACACCAAGCCCGGACGCGCTTGGCGCAAGGCGGGCCACGATGTGCGCAGGAAGGCGATCAAGCCCTGCACATTCGGCGGGTAATCCAAACTGCCGAGCCACAAGAGGCGCGTGGTGTCGCGTTCCAAGAAGCTCGGCACAGGACCCAGCGCCACAGCATCCACACCATTGGGAACCACGGCGCACTGCGCTTCGGGATGCCGTGTTTGCAAGCGTTGCAGGTCTTCCCTGCAGGTGAGCAGTTGCACCGGAGCAGGATGTGTACCTCGCGGGCGCACACAACGCGCTTCCAAGTTCCTCACGCGCGCCACATCGCGGCGTTCCGCGGCTCGCACAGCAAAAGCTTGGGCATACTCCAGATCGAGCTTGGGATGAGCAATGGTGTGCACGCGCGTGCTCGCTGGCACACAACGCAACACAGACGGTTCATCCACATGCAGGATGTGCTTGCCCGTCGACATCGGTCCGCACTCCGCCGCTACGAGTTGCTGCAACGCAGGCGTGGCGAACCAACGCTCGATGCGTGCTGCTCCCAACTGTGACCACCACGCAGCTGTCGAACCGCGTACAACCACGCGTGCTTCCACACCCAGCTGGTGCAAGTGTGCCTCGGCCTTCTTGGCTTCGCTTGCATCAGCCGCAGCAGCAAGCACGCGTACGCGCACTTGGGGCGCCAGCGCACGCAACAAGCCTTGCAAACGCAAGCTGCCTCCGCGGCGCGCGGGAAAGGAAGCATCCGGAGCAATCCAAACGACCTGCACTGTGGCCTCAGCTTACGCTGCGCGGATCGCCCACGTTCTGTGCCACCAGCGCAAAGCCCTGTGCTTCGTCGCGCAACACGGTCGCGTGGGCCGTATCGGTGCGGAAGACAAAGCTCTCATGTGCGGGCAAGCCCAACAGCTTGGTCGCGAGCACACGGATGACGTTGTAGTGCGCCGCCACGACACAGGTGGCTCCGTTGCACGCGAGCAACGATTCGGCTACGGCCGGCCAAGTACGCGCCCAGATGTCGGCATCGCTCTCGCCGCCGTGTCCTTTCCAATGCCACGGGTCGGCGCGGAACTGATCCGCTTGCGCTTCCCAGCGTGCTTTGAACTCGGTTGAGGGCAAGCCCTGCCAATCGCCGCGTGAGACTTCGCGCAGGCGCTCGTCCACGATCAGCATCGCGCCGGTCGAGCGCGCAATCGATTCGCCCATGGCCCGCGCACGTGCAAGGTGCGAACTGCGCACGAAGGCCGGCGGGCTGCCACGCTCGCCGAAGCGCGCTCCAAAGACGCGCGTCTCTTCTTCTCCTTCGGGGGCGAGGGGCACGTCCAGGCCTCCGTAGGCGCGCCCGCGCCAATCCGCATGCACCTCCGCATGCCGCACGAGCCACAGGGTCGAGCGGGTGCCGAGTGCCGCTTGCGGCACGGGGCGAGGGGCCTTCGGATCGGCGGGAATGACGGGTGCGGGGACGTTGATCTTCATCGGCGTAGCGGAGCGCGCGTGGCGCGGCTAGAGTCTGTGCCTCAGCGATCCGCCATCCAAGCGAGAAACTATGCCCAAGATCACCTTCGCGAACACCGGTAAGAGCTATGAGTGCGCCAGCGGCAAGAACTTCATGGAGTTCTGCGATGAATCTGGTGCGCCGCACGACTTTGGCTGCACGGTAGGCAGCTGTGGCACCTGCGTGTGCGTGGTTGAGCCTGCTGCGAATGTGTCGCCGGCCACCAAGGACGAGAAGGACACGGTCGAGATGTGCACCTCGACGGCTGGTGCGCGCTTGGGTTGCCAGTTCAAGGTCCTCGGCGACATCGTCATTCGCCCCGCGTGAGTTCCATGCGGGTTGCGGTGGTCCTGTCTGGGTGCGGGTACCTCGACGGTAGTGAGGTGCACGAAGCAGTGTTGTTGCTGTTGGCGCTTGATCGCGCTGGCGTAACGGTTGACTGCTACGCTCCAGACAAGCCGCAACGCGTCGTTGCCGAGCACTTGCCCGCGGGCCACGCCGCCTCTGCTGCGCCGTCGGCTCCACGCAATGTGTTGCAGGAGTCGGCCCGCATTGCGCGTGGCAAGGTGCAGAGCCTGGCCCAGTTGGATGTCGCGCAGTACGACGCGTTGGCCTTCCCCGGCGGCTACGGTGCCGCGCTGAACTTGTGCGACTTTGCCCTGCGCGATGTCGCGCGTAATGTCGCGCAGGGGGAACAAGTTGAGCTCGATGCGGACTGTGCGCGCGTGGTGCGCACCGCGCATGCAACGCGCACGCCGCTGCTGGCGCTGTGCATTGCACCTGCACTTGTGGCGAGTGCCTTGCGGGGGACAGCCGTGCGCCTAACCATCGGCAACGATGCGGCAACAGCTGCTGCCTTGGAAGCGCTCGGCGCCACGCATGTGCCTTGCCAAGTGCATGAATGCTGTGTTGATACCCAGCACCGCATCGTCAGCGCACCAGCGTACATGTACGACGCATCGATCGCGCAAGTGGCGCGAGGCATCGACTCAGCCGTGTTCGAGCTGCTGCGTTTGGTTCGCAGCTAGTTGCGCTGCAGCCGACCGCGCTAGCCTCCGCGCGACCACGTCAACCAACTGGGCGCGCGTTCATTCAAGAACACATCCGCGCCCGCGCGTGTGCCGGCACCCGACATCGCGCAGCCGAGGCACACACCCAGCAGCAACCAACACTGCGGCAACTGCGCATCCGGGACCACGAAGAGTCCGTTCAAGAACAGGAAGGCACCTGCGTAGCCCAGCGGGCGCACAAAGGCACCGAGGAACAGCCCGATGCCGATCAGCAGTTCACCAAAGCACACCAGTTGTGCGAAGAACCACGGGTGCTTGAGCACGACAGCTTCGCCCCACGCGCGCGCCATGCTGGGTGCTTCACTCCACGCACTCGCCGTGGCTTGCACATACTCCTCACCGACACCGGAGGACAGCTTGGACCAGCCGGACACCAACAGGATCATGCCGGCGACCAAGCGGATGAGGACGAGGCCCCAGGACGGGCTTTGTTCGTTCATGCCCGCACAGCCTCCATGATGGCGCGTCCGGAATCCAGACCCTAGAGTGCTTCGCGTGATGACACCCGAACCGACACCCGTACTGCGTCTGAATGTCTGGTCGGGGCCCCGCAACGTCTCGACGGCCTTGATGTACTCGTTCGCCCAACGCGCGGATACGCGGGTCGTGGATGAGCCGTTGTATGCGCACTACCTGCGGGTCACGGGGCTGGACCATCCCGGGCGTGCCGAAGTGTTGGCCTCACAGAATCAGGACGGCGAGGCGGTGGTGCGGGATGTGATCCTCGGCGCGTGCGATCGCCCTGTGCTGTTCTGCAAGCAGATGGCGCATCACTTGATCGAAGTCGATCGGGCGTTTCTCGGGCGCTGCGTCAATGTGCTGTTGACGCGCGATCCCATCGACATGCTGCCTTCCTTGGCCGAGGCCTTCCCGCAACCTACGTTGCGCGATACAGGCTACGCCGCCCAGTTGGCCATTCTGGCCGAGCTGCGCCGCCTAGGGCAGGAGCCGCCGGTGCTGGTGGCTTCCGAGGTGCTCAAGAACCCGCGCGCTGTGTTGTCACAGTTGTGCACCAAGCTCGGTCTGCCGTTCGACGAAGCCATGCTGCGTTGGTCTGCTGGGCCGCGTCCAGAGGACGGTGTGTGGGCACCGCACTGGTATGCGAGCGTGCATCGCTCGACAGGCTTTGCTCCGTGGCAACCCAAGCGCACACCGTTTCCGGAGCACCTGCGTCCTTTGCTTGAAGAAGTGCTCCCCATCTATGCCGAGCTGTCCAAGCTCGCAATCCGCGTCGACTGACGTACGAGGCGACTGACTATGGCTGTAGATCCGCTGCTTCCTGATCCGCGCAACAACGACATCTTGGTGCATGTAGGCGGTCGTTTGGTGCCGCGCGACGAAGCCAAAGTGAGTGTGTTCGATTCGTCTGTGCAAGGCGGCGACGCAGTCTGGGAAGGGCTGCGCGTCTACGAAGGCCGTGTGTTCCGCTTGGCGGCACACTTGGCACGCTTGCAGGATTCCGCCAAGGCCATGGCCTTTGCCGAAGTGCCCAGCAGTGCGGACATCGAGCGTGCGGTGTTGGAAACGTTGCAGGCCAACGGCATGTACGACGGTGCGCATGTGCGCTTGACACTTACCCGCGGCAAGAAGGTGACCTCGGGCATGAGCCCGAAGTTCAATCGCTACGGTTGCACGCTGATTGTCTTGGCCGAGTGGAAGGCTCCGGTGTACGGTCAAGGCGGCTTGACACTCGTGACTTCCTCGGTGCGCCGCAATGGACCGAGCTCGATTGACTCGAAGATCCACCACAACAACTTGATCAACAACATCTTGGCCAAGATCGAGGCCAACAACGCTGGCGCCGATGACGCCCTGATGTTGGACGGTGACGGGTTTGTAGCCGAGACGAATGCCACGAATGTGTTCTTGGTCAAACATGGGGTGCTGAAGACACCGCACGCCGATGCTTGTTTGCCGGGTATCACGCGCGGCGTGGTCTTGGACTTGGGGCGCCAAGCCGGTCTGCCGGTGGAAGAACGCCGCTTGTCCCTGATGGAGTTCCACACCGCCGACGAGGTCTTCACCACAGGCACCATGGGGGAGTTGTCGTGGGTCAAGTGCATCGACGGGCGCACGATTGCGCCTGCGCGCGGCGTGCTGACGCAGCGCTTGTGTGAGCTGTACCGCGAAGAAACTCGGCGCGAAGGTGCTGTGATTCCGCGATGAGTCGTCGCCTCGTTGTCGCGTTGGATCAGGGCGGCTCGTCGAGTCGGGCACTGGTCTTTGATGAAGCCCTGCAGGTGGTGGCTCGAGCCCAAGTCGAGGTTCCGACCACGCGCCGTGGCGAGGACGAGGT
>CAIKQM010000083.1 GCA_903829565.1 uncultured Planctomycetota bacterium | reverse complement strand
TCGCTCACAAAACCACGGGGCGCGGCGCTCCACAACTGGCGCTCGCCGCTGGCCAGATCCAGCTTCTCGAGGGCCTGCAGGGGGGCGTTGCCCTGCTCGGCTTCGGTCACCGCCATCCAGCTGAAGCGGGCCTCCAGGCCCACCTTGCCCGGGTTCACCATGGCGAACTCGCAGGTGCGCGGTTCCAGCAACTCACTGCGGGCCGTGCCGGCGGCCAGGTCGATGCGGCAGCGCATCAGCTGACCGGCGGGGATGGTGTCGAAGTCCACGGCGCGAACGGCTACTTGCTGGACCAGTTCCTGCGCGACGGCAGCAACCAGCGCAGCGGACCCTACGGCGGATCGATCGCGAATCGTGCGCGCCTGCTGCTGGAAGTCGTCGATGCCGTCAGCAGCGTGATGGGTGCCGAGCGCGTGGGCGTACGCTTGTCGCCGCTCAACAGCTACAACGACATGCGTGATAGCAATCCTGCCGCCTTGACGGAACATGTGGCCAAGGAGTTGTCGCAACGGCGCATCGGGTACTTGCACATGATGCGTGGCGACTTCCTCGGCCAGCAGACCGGAGATGTGTTGACCCCCGCGCGCGCGCACTTCCGCGGCGTGCTGGTGGGCAACATGGGCTACACACCAGCCGAAGCAGCGCAAGCCATCGCGTCAAGCAAACTGGACGCGGTGGCCTTTGGCACCAGCTTCCTTGCCAATCCGGACCTGCCCAAGCGCATCGCCACGAATGCTGCGCTGACCGCACCGAACCCGGCAACGTTCTACACGCCGGGCTCGGTGGGCTACACGGACTACCCTAGTCTGGGTTAGGGCCAAAGCCAGGCACGACTACGGCCCGACAAGGAAGCGCAGGGCCTCGGTCATGCCCACATTGTTGCCCAGCGCATAGCCTTGGTCACGGAACAGGTACTGCGCGCGCAGCGTGGTGCCTGGCGTGAAGCCGCGGTTCTGCAACCATGCGTGGCTGATGGCCGTGTCGAGCGTGCCACCACAACCTGAGCTGCCGGTGGACAGCTGTACGGGCGCACGGAAGAGCGTGCCGCCCACACACAGCGTTCCACCAAAGAACGGTGTGGTTGCCGCTGTCGTGCCGATGCAAGCCACACCATAGCTGGCTCCAACCACATTGACGGCCGTGAGCCTGAAGTCGTCAGCACCGGAGAGCGTAGGCGTGCCTGTGTACCCGATCATCGGCGTGCAACCAAAGCTGCTCACACGAGCCGAGCACTCGGTCACCGGCAGTTGAAAGGTCGGGTATGCGCCGAGATCACGGCGCGTGCCGTCGGGATCGAGAGCCGCTGCAGGATCACCTGCATCCACGCAAGGCGAGCCGGGTGTCAAGGAAACTTGCAGCGCGCCCAGATTGACGAAGCCAGGATTCACCGCAAGGTTACCAGTACCAGCAAAGCCACCTTGCACACAGCTGTAGCTCGCACTGGCCACGCAACCTTGGTTGTACGGAGCACCGAAGGCATCAATCTGGTTGCCAAAGTTGGCCCACACGATGGAATCACGCACGACCACATCGCCATCATTCGCCATACCGATGCCGCCCTGCGGCCCGAAGAAGTTGGTGCTCACATTGGACACCACGGTGCAGCGGTCAAAGGTCATGACGGCGCCTGTGCCGTTCGAAAGCGTGCCGCCACCACACGCCCAAGCGAAGTTGTCCGCGATCACGCAACGCCGCAGCGTGATCTGCGATTCGCCGCAGTACACGCCCCCTGCGAAAGTGCAGTTGTTGAAGCCGCCGCTATTCCAGCCATTGTGCACGATGCGGCAATCTTCAATCGTCAAGCGCGTGCCACCCGCAGCGAACACCGCTCCACCGTAGTAGTCGAGACCATAGCTGGAAGGAAAGCCGCGACCGCGGCCATTGGTGAGAGTGAAGCCTGCGAGCACCGTGCCCAACGGCTCGCCTTGATCGCAACGCACGATGCTGGTGGCAAAGTTGCTGCCATCGAGGATGGTCACCTCGGCGCCGTCTGTGGAGCGCACTTCCAAGCGCTTGCCCTTGAACTCAAAGACCTGCTGGTAGGTGCCGGGATGCACCAAGATGCGGTCACCCGACACAGCAGCATCAATCGCGGCCTGAATGCTCTGACCGGGCGTTACGTGGTAATCGGCTGCGGAGGCCGTGGAGGTAGCCAAGAGGGACAGTGCTACCACCGCGAGAGTACGGATCATGCGGGATCTCGGTGTTAAGGGATCTCAGTGTGAGACGAGAACGGAGGCTGCCTGTGCGACTGTCGCATAGGTCTCCGTTTCGTCTAGCGACCGCCGTAACGCACAGCGGACAGGAATCCGTACAGAACTATCGAGCTAAGCGTGCGCTACAGGCGCTTGGCGCACTGCTGCATGACTTCGTGCGCAACCTTGTTGTGGTTGTATCCAGCCGTGATGCGCGCCAACGGCTTGTCATGTTTGGCGCACAAGTCGCTGACATCGTTCAACGCGTGGCGGATCCACCGAATCAACAGCAGCACCAACGCCGTTTCGCGACGGGCCACCCACGGTTCTAGAGCGGCCACGTCGGGCGTGGCTTCGCGCGTGTCGGGCCAGTGCACGGCTCCGGCCCGGAAGTGCGTCTGAAACTTCTCGCGATGGCCTTCTTGTGAGTCGCCGCCGATCACAACGATCTGGCGACCACGCAACAGACGCGCGACTTGCTCCACATCATCAGGCTCGGGCTCCGTTAGAGCGGATGCCTTGGGCGCAGCAGCGAGAGCCTCACCCAAACGCCGGACTACGTGGATGTAGTTGGTGGGCAGGCGCCGGTCCACGAAGGCGACGGCATCCAGTTGCAAGGCCTGGGCGAAGGGCTGTTCGTGAGGCGCCACTGGTTGCTGCAACAAGGCCTGCACCAGCTCGACCAGCTCAGCCCACTTGCGATCCTCGAGGGCATACGGATCATTGCCTACCTGAGTCAGCAAGTACTTCAACTTGTTGAGATCCTGAGTACGCATCGCAGGCTCACAGAATAGCGCGGGCCGCCTCCATTGGTATGGAAGCGGCCCGGAACTTGAAGCTCACTCAGGCTGTCAACCAAAGTTGACAGCTGCTGCTCTCACGGCTGCCAGTTGATCTCGAAGCCGTTCGTCAGGTTGAAGGTCGAGGCCGTGCAGAAGGCAGCGGCGTTGCGGTACCACACCTGGTAGGTGCGGATGCTGGGCAGGGTCACGAGACCCTTCTGC
>CAIKQM010000082.1 GCA_903829565.1 uncultured Planctomycetota bacterium | reverse complement strand
TGTCCAAACGGCTTGACGCTCCATAGTCTTGCGCAAGTCGACTAGGCGATCGCGCCAGTAAGCCGCACGTTCGTACTCGAACGCTGCACTGGCCGTTTGCATGCGTGCTTCGATGTCCACCACGACTTCACGCACATCACCATCCAGCACGCGTACGGCTTTGTCGACCAAAGCCTTGTACCCGGGCACATCAATCAAGCCGGTGCACGGCGCACTGCACACGCCGATCTGGTGCTTCAGACACGGCCGTGAGCGGTTGTCGAGCACATGATCGGGACAATCGCGCAGCGGGACCACGCGATGCAAATCCGCCAAAGTGCGGCGCAAGGCCGCGGCATTGTCATACGGCCCAAAGTAGCGCGAGCGGCCACCTTCCTTGCCGACCTCCGGATTCTTGGCCCGCACACGCTTGAGCCGCGGAAAGCGCTCATCCAAGTCCAAACGCAACATGCGGAAGGACTTGTCGTCCTTCAGGCGCACATTGTGCGGAGGCTTGTGCGTCTTGATCAGCGTGTCTTCAAGGAGCAGCGCCTCCTTCTCTGTACGCGTGACGATGGTCTCTAGCGTGCGCGCCTGCTCGACGAGAAAACGAATCAGAACGCGGCCATCGCCACCAGCTTTGTAGCTGCGCAAACGCGAGCGCAAGTTGGTGCTCTTGCCCACATACAGCACCACACCTTCCGCATCGCGAAAGATGTACACGCCGGGACTCTCTGCGACCACGGACAGATCTACCGTGTCGCTCCAAGCCAGCGCTACGCTCATGCCTGCACCCTCATACCACGTACATCATGGCATGGCGCGCCCCCGCAGCCAGATTGTGTCTAGCTGGCGCTGGTCGAAAGCTGCCAACCATAGATGGCCCCCACCAGCGTCCATTGCACGCAGTGATAGCCGCCATCAATCAACAGCAGTGCGAACTTGCGCCCCGAGAACATGTAGTTGATGCCAAGGCTCGTGACCACCAGTCCGCCACCAACGAGAGCCCCCAGCTTGGCACCTTCCACCGCTGAGGTGCACGACTCGCCGAGCCCGTAGTGAAAGAGGATCGCCCCCAGCAACGAGAAGACAATCGCACCACCAAAGACCTTCACAGGATGATTGCTCTGCGGTCCTTGGAAGCCATTCGCGGCCAACCACGGTCGCAGGAACAACACCGGCGAGTACCACAAGCCACCGAGCACGAACACGCTAGCTGTGGCGAGCAGGATAGGAACCCACGGCAGATCCAGTTCCATCGGATTCATGCGTGGGACTCCCCTTGGGCCGGCGCCGCCGTTGCAGCGGGCGTGTTGCGCTGCAGCAACTTGAAGTAGAGCGGCACGAAGAACACGGCCAACAACGTGGCCGCGATCATGCCACCCATGACACCCGTTCCGATCGAGTGTCGACCGGCAGCACCCGCACCACTCGCAGTCACCAAGGGGATGACACCCAAGATGAAGGCCAGCGATGTCATCAAGATCGGACGGAAGCGCAAGCGCGCCGCCTCGATCGCAGCTTCTGACACCGTCTTGCCTTCACGCTTGAGCACCACCGCGAACTCGATGATGAGGATCGCGTTCTTGGCGGCCAAGCCCACCAGCGTCAGCAGACCGATCTGGAAGTAGATGTCCATGTCGAGCCCGCGCAAGGTGGTGGCGAGCAGCGCACCAAACACGGCTAGAGGCACGGCTAACAACACAGCCAGAGGCAGCGACCAAGACTCGTACTGCGCAGCGAGCAACAGGAACACAACCACCATGCCGAATAGCAGGATGTAGGCGGCCTGCGAGCCAGCCTTGATCTCTTGGTAGGTCTGACCGCTCCACGCAAAGCTGTAGCCTTCCGGCAAGGTCTGCGAGAGTTCCTTCAGCAACTCAATCGAGTCACCCGTCGAGTAACCAGGAGTCGGCGCGCCGGCGATCTGCACTGCAGGATAGCCGTTGAAACGCGACACCATGTTGGGACCCGAGCGGTAACTCACATCCACCAAGGCCGAGAGCGGCACCATCGCACCACTCTTGCTGCGCACCTGGAACTTGCCGATGTCTTCGGGCGTCAAGCGCGCCTTCGGCTCGGCTTGGATGTTGACCCGATAGATGCGGCCGTTCTTGACGAAGTCATTCACGTACAAGGCCGACAAGTACGCTTGCATGGCCTGGTAGACATCGCCAATCGGCACCCCCATCGCTTGAGCGCGTGCCCGATTCAGTTCGACATCGACCTGCGGCAACGACACGTTCAAGTTGCTGGACAAGCCGCCTACCTCACCGCGCTGGCGCAGCTTGGCCAAGAACTCATCGTTCACGCGCGACAGCTCACGCACATCGTCGGAACCTGTCTGCAGCAGCTGGTACTCGAAGCCCACCCGCGTGCCCAGTCCCGAGACCGGAGGTGCGTTGAAGCCGAGCACGACTCCATCCGTCTCCTTCGACCAACGCCGGTTGAAGTTGACAAGCAAAGTGCGCAGTCGTTTCTCCACGACCACGCGGTCCTCCCACGGCTCCAAGCGCACGAAGCAGGTGAAGGAGTTGGTGCCCGTGACACCTCCCAGCAACACGTTCTGACCGCCCAGAGTGATCACATGCGCAACACCCGGCGTCTGCATCAACTCTTGCTCGACACGCGTGGCCAGTTCCGCCGAACGCGGCAAGGCGCTGCCTTCCGGCAGCAAGCCGCCTACGATGAAGTAGCCTTGATCTTCTTGAGGGATGAAGCCTGAGGGCATATCCGTGAAGAGCTTGAACGTGCCAAACGCCAAGGCTCCAAAGAGCACCACACCGATGAGTGCATGCCGCAGCAACCCGCGCACCACGCTGGTGTAGCCGGCAGTCAGCTTGTCGAAGCCGCGGTTGAACAGGCCGAACAAGCCGCGTTTCGCTCCGTGAGCAGGCTTCAGCAGCAACACGCAGAGTGCGGGACTGAGCGTCAAGGCCACAAAGCCAGAGATGGCAACCGACACCGCGATCGTGATCGCAAACTGCTGGTACATCTGACCCGTGATGCCGCCGAGGAAGGCGACCGGCACGAACACCGCACCTAGCACAAGCACGATGGCGATCACCGGCCCGGTGACTTCTTGCATGGCCTCAATGGTGGCGTCGCGCACCGACAAGGCCTTTTCATGCATCAAGCGCTCGACGTTCTCGACCACGACAATCGCGTCGTCCACGACGATGCCGATCGCGAGTACCAGACCAAACAAGGTCAGCGAGTTGATGGAGAAGCCCAGAAGCTTCATGCCGGCAAAGGTGCCCACAATGGACACCGGAACGGCAAGCAACGGCACCAGAGTGGCACGCCAGCTTTGCAAGAAGATGAAGACCACCACCAAGACCAGCACGATGGCTTCGAACAGCGTG
>CAIKQM010000081.1 GCA_903829565.1 uncultured Planctomycetota bacterium | reverse complement strand
GCGCGGGCTGGTAGCTGTGGCTTGGGACCAAGCGCATGTCCCCTTCCGGCTCGGCCGCAATCTGATCTACGAAGGCCAGCTAGCGTGGAACCCGGGCATGGAGGCCTTCGAGAGCTATCCCAGTGTGCTGTGGGTGCTGCTATGCGCTGTGTTTGAACGCGTGTCGGCGCTCATGCACGGCTCGGTCAATGTGTTCGCACAGACCACAGGCGTGCTGTGCGCGCTCGCCACCACGGTGGTGGTGTCGCGTGTGCGGCCACAGCGCGCAGCGGGCTTGATGGCGGCGCTGATCTTGGCGACGAGCGGCGCGTTCGCAGCGGCAGCTGTGAGCGGCTTGGAAACGGCACTGTACGTGTGGTTGTTGGCCTGGGCCTTCCTGGCCTTTGAACGCGGACGCGGTTGGTGGATGGGCTTCCTGTTGGCGCTCGCGATGCTGACACGGCCCGAAACCTTGCTGTTTGTAGCGGGTTTTGCCGTGTTGCGCGGCTTTGGCCGGCCCGGCAGCGGGGTGCGACCGGTGGCTTGGTTGCCGTTCTGCGTGCCGTTGACGACCTTTGCCTTAGGAGCCGTGGCGCGCGGCCTGACCAGCGGCAACGCATGGCCGCCTTCGTTCGATCCTTGGCTTGATGCCGATGCAGCCCAACTCAGTGCGGGCTACTTGACGCTCAAGGCCTTTGTGCTGATCACCATCGTGCCGTTGCTGTTGGTGTGGCCGCTGCTGTACCTGGTGCGCCGCAAGATCTCACCTGTGGGTGCGCACGCAGCCTTCTTTGCGCTGCTGTGGATGATCGCCGCAGCGTGGCGCGGCGGCGGCGCGCTGCCGTTCTTTGAGGCCTTTGTGCCGGCCTTGCCGTTCCTTGCCATCGCAGCGCAAGAGGGCTTGGTGGTTGCGTTTGATGCACCTTCCAAGCTCGTGCGGCGCACAGCTCTCGCGTGCCTCGCGCTGGCCCTAGGTGGTTCCGTGTTGGCCAGCAAGACACCGGGCGACATCGGCCCCTTGAAGACGAGCGCGTACTACGCGCTCAGCGCGACGCCAGCACCGCAAGTGCGGCTCGACTACGACGAGCCTTTGGGACGCCTCGCATTGCACGAGGAGATCGCGCACACCAATCGCTTGCGCAAGCTGGGCCACTACTTGCGTTGGGAGCTTAGCGAAGGCGCGAGCGTGCTGACGCCTTGGCCGGGCAGCATCGGCTACATCTCACGCCGCGTGGTCTACGACGCGCTGGGACGCGCGGTGCCGCTGGTGCCTACGGATCGGCCGCGTAGCTGGGATCGCGCCGAACGCGCCGACATGGTGGCTACGGTGCTCGCGGGCTTTGACTACATCGTGCCGGAGATTGATCTCGTGGATGGTCAACTCTCGGCCCAGCACTTGGCGGACCAGTGGCGCTTGCACCTCGACTCGCGCAGCGAGCAGCCCGAACGCACAGCCGAGCTTGCGGCGGCCTTCGAGCAGTACGAGCTCATCACCGTGCGCTGCGGTGTGCCGGATCGATCGCTGGTGTGGTCGGATCTCGAAACGATGCACCTGCTGCGCAAGCGGGCGCTCGGCAAGCGACCGCAGTTGCTCGCCACGCTTGACGGGCAAAGACTGGTGGTGGGTGTACGGCACAACGCCGAGACCCAACTGACCGACATG
Source organism: uncultured Planctomycetota bacterium (assembly GCA_903829565.1). Taxonomy (GTDB): domain Bacteria; phylum Planctomycetota; class UBA1135; order UBA1135; genus SXXH01. Next base: position 2,298 of record CAIKQM010000081.1, on the reverse strand, counting down.
CACTTCGAGCTGCGCTCCGCGGCTGGTGTGCGCGCCTCGGTGCGGCCGACAGGAGAACTTGACAACAGCGCGCAAGCCCACGCGCGCACGCGCTTGCTGTTGTACGGTTCAGGGCAGCGCACGGTGGAGCTTTGGAATGGTTCGTTGCCCGCAGTCCCCAAGAGCAACGCACAAGACAGCACGGACAGCACGGACCGCTGGGTAGAAGCACGCATCCAACTGCGCAACCCGCATGCCGATGCGAGCGCAAGCTGGGGTGCTGCCAGCGACGAGCTCGTGATCCCGCTGCCCTAAAGGCCGGCGCGCCCGTGTGCTTCCCCCCCGGAAAGCACGCGGACGCGCCGACAAATGGAAACTCAGTTCGTGTGCGCGCTCAGGTGATGTCAAAGCGCTTGAGCTTGCGGTACAGCGTGCTCTTGCCGACCTTCAGCAGCTTGGCAGCCGCCAAACGGTCGCCACCGCACTCATCCAAGGCGCGCAACAGCGCCTTCTTCTCGTAGAGATCGAGGCTGACCGGTTCGTCCTCGGTGATGTCCCAATCCCGCGCCGGGCGATGCCCTGTGCTGGCGCGGGGAGCCGGCGTCAACTCGCCACGCGCGTACGTGCCGCCCCAACCCGAAGCACCTGTCGTCGCCATGGGCAGCGACACCGGCAAAGGTGCTGTGACCACACCACGGCCAACCGCTGAACGACCATTGGCGCCCAGGTCGCGCATCGTGCGCGGCAGCTCATCCGCAGTGATAACCGGAGTGCTGGCGGCATTGCAGGCAGAGCGCACCACGTCTTCGAGTTCGCGCACATCATTGGGCCAGTTGCGCGCACGCAAGATCGCCAGCGCGCCACCATCCAAGCTCGTGACGCCGCGTGCAGCACCGTGCTTGACGACAAAGCTGCGCGCTAGGTCCTCGATGTCTTCGCGCCGCGACTCCAAGGGCACCAAGGCAATCGTCTGCGCTTCCAACAGCGCCAGCAAGCGCGGGTGCAAGCGACCGGCCTTGGCCAAGTCCTCCGGATTGCCTTCACACGAGACGATCAAACGCGCATCGAGCCGCTCGGGCTTGGTGGCGCCTACGCGCATGATTTGTCCCGACTCGAGCCAATTGGCCAAGCGTTCTTGCACTGCTTGCGGCAGCTCGCCGATGTCGGCCAAGTGCAGCGTGCCATCGACGACATGCTGCAAGAGTCCTTGACGCGCGACCGGTGCGGCACAGCCGAAGACTTCGGCCAAGGCATGCTCGGGCGCCATCGCACCACAACGCTGGCTGATGTACGGCCCTGTGCGCGGCGAGGTGTAATGCACGATCCGCGCCACAAGGTCCTGCTCGCCTCCGTTCGGTCCGGTGATGAGCACCGGCGCCGCTTGTGCCGCGGTGGCGACCACGGTGTTGCGCACTCCGACCACAGCAGCACTGCGACCCGGTAGAGCTTCGGGGCGCCACAGCACGCGCGCTGCATCCAGCAGCACGCTGCTCTCGCGACCATTCAACACCGTGTCGCTGATCTTCAAGCGCTCGGCGGCGTACCGACGACGCGTGGCGTCTTGCAGCACCAGCAAGCGCGTGGCGACGTGGTTCGTCGGACCACCCGGGCGCACCAACAGCGGAACAGCCACGGCGCTCAACGACCGCGTACCGCGACTGCCGCGCGCCGGCAGGTCAAAGCGGAAGCCCACGCGCGGTTCGGTGCGCACATCGCGCACGAAGGCTTCCAGCCCGCTCGAGGGCGCCAGCGTGCCAAGCGGCATCGAATCGATGCGCTGGCCGAAGATCTCGCACGCGCCGCGGTCGGCGTAGCGCACCAAGCCCTCGTCGTCGACAAGGATCACGCCATCCGGACGCCCGGTGGCCAGCTCCTTCAAGATGGTCGCGGGATCGATGCCACCATTCTCAAGGCCCTCGCGGGCCGCGGTGTCGCCGCCGGTGGCACGCTTCAAGGCATCCTGGAGCGAACGCACATGCCGCGCCAGCTCGAGGCAGCGCTGACGATGACGCAGTTGCGCGTGCAGGATTTTGGGCAACGACTCGAGCTCGTCCTTGTTGAGGTACACATCGGCGCCGCTTTCATAGGCGCGCACCAAGTCGTCCTGGGTGCTGTGGGTCTCGGTGTACATCAAGACCGGCGTGGCCCCGCATTCGGGGACGGCCTTCAGCCGGTGCGTGGTCTCAAATCCGTCAATGCCCTTGGTCATGCGGGCGGAAACCAAAATGGCGTCGAACGGTGAAGTGCGCGCCTCGGCCAGGCCACGCGCCCCGCTCTCGAGGGCCACGACCTCGTGTCCCGCGTCCACCAGTTGACTGC
>CAIKQM010000080.1 GCA_903829565.1 uncultured Planctomycetota bacterium | reverse complement strand
GGGTTGGATGCTGCCACGCCGCTCGTGTCCAATGGCCTTGCAGGCTTCCACCGTAGCCAGGCGCACAATGCGCGCCGGTGTCAAACCCGCGCGCTTCAGCAAGGACATCTCGTCGTGCAGCGCAAAGCCCGGCACCATCCACGGGTGCGGTGCACCGCTGCCCGGCACCACTTTCGCGCCCTTGTCATCCAAGAGCTTCGTGATGCGCCCTTGCAGGTCCACCACTTCCAAGCCCTTGGTCAAGCGCGCGGGTTCGCGCTGAAAGAAGGCGCGTCGTGCTTCCAAATCGGCTTGCCAGGTTTGCACATAGAACGGCGTCACATACTGCAGTTCGGGAGTGCCTTCCTTCGGCGGCAGCAAGCGTCGCGCCCACACCGCCAACGTCGGCACGATCGCGCGCCCGGCCGCGCCTACGCGTTCGGCATTGCGTGCCAGATCCGCTTCCACGGCCGCATCCCAACCACTGCGGCTCTCCATCAACACATCCAGGTGATGGAAGCCATCTTGTCCTGCTTCGATCGCTTCGAGCAGCGTCGAGCGTGCTAGCAGCGGTCCCCATACCTTGCGCTCGTGCTGGTGAGCCCAAGCGATGGCACGCTTCCACGGCGCGATCGGTAACCCCGGCGAGACGACGAACTCTTCGAAGCCCATCTCCATCAAGCGCGGCAGTTTTTCTTCGACGGCCGCCTCATCCACACAAATCACCGCGCCATTGACCAGCGGCGGCGTGCCGTCGAGCACGGCACCACAACCATGAATCCACGGCCCGGGCACGCGATCACGCGCCGCCCGTTCGCGTTCGCCGTCGATGCGGTTCAGGTCATTGCCCACATCCCGCACGAGCGTGACCCCTGCGGCCACATACAACGCATCGTGGTCGGGATCATGGTTCACAAACCCATCCACCAACCCCGGCAGGATGTGCAGGCCACTCCAATCGATCACAGTGGCGCCTTCGGGCACCACCACCTCGGGCCCCACGGCCACGATGGTGTCGTTTTCGACGAGGACGGTCCCCACCACCGGGGTCGCGTCCGAAGCCATGGTGTGCACAACGGCGCCCTTGAGGGCGATCACTTCGAGGAGCAGGGCAAGCATCGCTCTCAATGTACTGTTTCGCGTGCTGGACCTCCCACACGCTATCCTTGCCGGGATGAGCGAACGTGTACGGGTTCGGTTGATCGCCGAGCAATCAGGTGGGCCGTGGATCTTTGGACGGTCGGTAGCCCCGGTCGACGAGCGGCCCCAAGACGGCGACCTTGTCGATGTGGAAGACGAGCGCGGCCAGCATCTGGGCACCGGCTATTGGAATGGCCGTTCCGATGTGCGGGTGCGGCTTTTGTCGCGCGGCAAGAAGAGCGATGTGCGCAACGAGCGCGAGTTCTTGTTGCGCAAGCTGGCGGCCGCGGATCGTTTGCGCCGCAAGACCCTACGCTTGCCCGAGACCACGAGCGCTTGGCGGCTGTGCCATGCCGAAGGCGATGACCTACCCGGCTTGATCGTCGACCACTTGGGTGGGGCGCTGGTGTGTGAGCACCACTCGCTCGCCTTTTGGCAGCGGCGGGCGCTGATTGAGGAAGTGCTGCAGGAGCTGCATCCGGGCGCCAAGGTGGTGCACCGTGTACCCAAGGGTGCGGCCGACGCCGAGGGCTTCGATCCGGAAGAGGGTCCGCGCGACATTGGCGAGGTCGAAATCGAAGAGTCTGGCCTCAAGCACTTGGTAGCCCCTGGTGCCGGTCACAAGACCGGCTGGTTCTGTGACCAGCGCGACAATCGCTTGAAGGTGGCGCAGTACTGCCGTGGGCAGGATGTGCTGGATGTGTGCACCAACGCCGGTGGCTTTGCCCTGCAGGCGGCCCTGTCCAGCGCATGGCGCGTGCGCGGCGTGGATTTGGACGAGGTGGTGCTCGAGCGCGCGCGCGATGGTGCACGCCGCAACAAGCTCACCAATGTCGAGTTCATGCACGCCGACGGCTTCAATGTGCTGCGCGAAGTCGCGCGCCAGAAGGAACGCCCCGGTGTGGTCGTGATCGACCCGCACAAGCTCATTCGCTCGCGGGCGCGGGACGAGGAAGGTCTCAAGAAGTACAGCGACTGGAACTCCTTGGCCATCGCCGCCGTCAAGCCGGGTGGCATTGTGGCCACCTTCTCCTGTTCGGGCGCGCTCGACCTGCCCTCTTGGCTGGGGATCGTCTTCCGTTCGGCGCGCCGTGCCGAGCGCGAGGTGCGCCTGCTTGAGATCCTCGGGGCCGGCCCCGACCACCCCCAACGCCCGGACTTTGCGCGGTCACGCTACTTGAAGGGCGCCTTGCTGGCGGTCGACTGATTGCAAGCGACGCGCGTGCGCGTCATACTATTTCGCGACACGACGCCCCTCGTGCCGAGCGCCCTTGCGAACCCTCCAGCGGTTCACGAGGGCGCGTCCGTCAGGAGAGGCGGTTTTCTGACAAGCCGACCCAGACCCCACTCGAGAGCCCGAACACCATGAGCCTCCAACTCCTCGTCGCCCAAGATCTCTGGCAGGAATTCGACGATGCCTGGACCAAGCTCATTTCCAGCGGCGGCGCTGTGGAAGAAGTCGTTGCCGCGCTGCGCATCGTGCAAGAGAAGAAGCGCATGGCGCGCTGCATGCAGATGGTGCGCACGCATGTCGAGGCGCTCGAGCTAACCGGACGTCATGCCGATGCAGCTCGTCTGTTGGGCTGCGTGGTGTCGAGCGGTTCGGGTGGCGGCGAGTTGGCGCCGATGATGTTCGATCACATTCAAAAGGCGTGGGGCTCCAACGAGTGGTACCCGGCCTACGCTCAGATCGCCGGCATTCGCGAAGGGAACTCCGATGCGCGCGGCGTGTGGATCGCGTTCGAGCGCTTGTTGTCCTTCGTGCCGGGCAAGTTGGTGCATCATCCGGGTGGCTGGGGCGTGGGCGAGGTCAAGAACCTGCACGCCGAAGCACTCGAGATCGATGTGCAATTCGGCTCGGGCAAGAAGGATCGCTTCCCCCTCTCGGCCGCGGTCGACATTTTCGAGCCGCTGTCGGAAGAAGACTTGCGCGCGCAGAACTACCGCGATGCGGACGGTTTGCGCAAGCGCATGAAGGATGACCCGTTGTCGGTCATGCGCGCCATTGTGACGCGTCACGGTGGCCGTGCGTCGAACGTGGGCATCAAGAACGCCATGCTGCAAGTCGGCATCGACGGCAGCGCGTGGAGCTCGTGGTGGAAGAAGGCGCGTCAAGCAGCCGAGCACAGCGAGTGGTTCCGTGTGACCGGCACGGCGGCGAAGGGCGACATCATGTTGCTGCGCGCCGCGACCGATCCTGTGGCGGATATGCGCAAGACGCTCGAGCACTTGGGCTCGCTGCAAGACCTGATGGCACGCTTGAAGACGCTGATGGCCAGCAAGCCCACAGCGGACATGCATGCCATGATGCTCGAAGTGCTGGAGAAGAAGATCGCCGCCAGCACCGAGAAGGACTCGATCAAGCTGCCGGCGTTGATGATGCTGCGCGATGAACGCGGCACGACTCCGCAGTTGTTGTTGGAGCGCTTGCAAGCAGCGGCCGCGGAGCCTGCGCCGGCGGATCCGACGGCTACGCCCGTGCTGTGGCGTCTCTTCAATCTCTTGACGCAGATGCGCGACCAAGAGCATTGCGTGCAGTTGCTGCAAGAAGCCTTCCCCGAGACTTGGTCTGACGAAGGCTTGAAGAACTTGTCCTTCGCACCGCAGCACATGGTGCGACCGTTGGTGGATGCGTTGGCCTCGTCCGGCAAGAAGGCCGAACTAGGTGCGCTGTACATCGAGCTGCTGTCGCGCCCGCTGCGTGCGGCGGATGTGTTGGTGACCTTGGCTCGCTTGGCCGAAAGCGGCAAGCTCAAGGGCAACTGGCCGGCACCTGCCGCGCGTGCGCAAGCATTGCTGACGTTGTCGGTGAACTTGAACGTGCGCATCACGCAAGCCAAGGCCAACGGCCAGAAGAAGCTCGAAGAAGTGCTGGAACGCACCGCTGAGCGCTTGGTCGAGCTCTTGACGAAGGGCGAAGACTCGTTGCTGCGCCGCTTGTTGGACAACGCCGATGCTTCGGCGCTGCGTTCGGTGCGCTCTTTGGCGCGCCGCGGTGTCGATGAGCGCATTGAAGTCGTCGTCTCCGATCTCACGCTCAAACTCGCCACCGCCGAAGAGAAGGAAGCGGAGTCGTGGTTCTGGACGGATGATCGCATCTGGACCACCAAGGCCGGACTTGAGCGTCGCAGTGCGGAACTCAAGCACCTGCGCGATGTGAAGATTCCGGCCAACCAAGACGCGATTGGTCGCGCGGCGGCGATGGGCGACTTGTCCGAGAACGCGGAATGGGAAGCGGCCATCGAAGAGCAGCGCAACTTGACCAACCGCGCGCAGGAGATCGAAGCCGAATTGCGTGCCGCCGAGTTGATCGAGAACGCCATCCTGCCGGAGTCGTTGGCTTCGCCGGGCACCAAGGTGGTGTACCGCGACGCCGCGGGTACGCATGAAGCGCTGATCCTGGGCCCGTGGGACACCGAAGGCGACGAGCGCGTGCTCAGCTACCGCGCGCCTTTGGCGTGGGGGCTCCTGGGCCACAAGGCCGGTGACACGGTGCGCATCCAGCTGCCCTCGGGCGTGGTGGAGCTGACCCTGGTCTCGGTCTCCGCGGTGCCGCTCGAAGCCTGAGCTTTAG
>CAIKQM010000079.1 GCA_903829565.1 uncultured Planctomycetota bacterium | reverse complement strand
TTCCGCGATGAGTCGTCGCCTCGTTGTCGCGTTGGATCAGGGCGGCTCGTCGAGTCGGGCACTGGTCTTTGATGAAGCCCTGCAGGTGGTGGCTCGAGCCCAAGTCGAGGTTCCGACCACGCGCCGTGGCGAGGACGAGGTCGAACAAGATGGTGAGGAGTTGGTGCAGTCGCTGCGACGCTGCATCAAGGACATCGGCAAACAGTTGGGCTCGCGCGTCAATGAGGTCGTGGCCGCAGGACTCGCGACCCAGCGCAGCTCGTGCGTGGCTTGGGATCGCGCCTCAGGTGGTGCCTTGAGTCCGGTGCTGTCATGGCAGGATCGCCGGGCCGCTGCGCGCGTGGTGGACTTGGCACCGCATGCGGAGCGCATCAGGGCTCTGACTGGCTTGCCGCTGTCGCCGCACTACGGGGCCTCCAAGCTGGCGTGGATCACCAACACCAACCTGCGCGCACGCACGCACTTGGCCGAGGGCAGCTTGGCCTTGGGACCGGTCGCGTCCTTCTTGTTGGCGCGCTTGTGCAACGAACACCCGTGTGTGGTCGATCTGGCGAATGCCTTGCGCACGCAGCTGGTGTCGTTGGAGACACTCGCTTGGGATCCGTGGTTGTGCGACTCGTTTGGCGTGCCGCGCACCGCCTTGCCCACGATCGTCGCTACTCGTGCTGCGTTCGGCACGCTCGACTTGGGCAAGCGTACAGCGCCTTTGACAGTCTGTACCGGTGACCAAAGCGCGGCCTTGTGGGCCGCCGGCGCACCGCAAACGACGGATGCCACAGTGGTCTTTGGTACAGGAGCCTTCGTGCAGCGTGTGGTCCATGCGCGCCCTGCGCAGGCTGACGGTTTGCTCGTGGGCATCGTGGCCAAGGATGACAGTAGTGCTCCGGTGTGGGCCGTAGAGGGCACTGTCAATGGTGCGGGATCCGCGCTGGCTTGGGCGCTGGAAGAGTTGGAACTGGGCGAGCAAGCCTTCGATCTCGACGCGTTGTTGCGCAGCGAAACAGCACCGCCCTTGTTCCTGAACGGCGTGGCAGGCTTGGGTTCGCCTTGGTGGCGCTCCGACTTTGCGTCGCATTGGTTGAGCGAAGGTACGCCGCAACAAAAGCTCGTCGCTGTAGTGGAGAGCATCGTCTACATGGTGTGCGAGAACCTCGAGCGCTTGCGGCAGATCGAGCCATTGCAGACGCTGCGCGTGGGCGGTGGCTTGGCCACGCTCGATGGTGTCTGCCAGCGACTGGCCAATGTCTCCGGCTTGCAAGTGGTGCGCAGCAGCGAGAAAGAAAGCACCGCGCGTGGCTTGGCGCGGCAACTATTGCAGAGCGTGACAGCGCGTTCGGAAACAGCGCAGGTCTACACACCACGCAACGATCCGGCACTGCTCGATCGATGGCAACGCTGGCGTGAAGCCATGCGCGCTGCCACACGTTAGCGATCGAGACGCACTCCTGACGGATCCAAAGGCAGGCGCAGCGTGCGCGTGTCGGCGCGGCGTGCACGCGCAGGCAAGCTCGGCGCGAGGCGGCGCACGATGCGCTCTGCAGCGGCACGGTAGCCGGTTAGCTTGCCACCATAGATGGCTAACCAGCGCGGGTGTGCTTCCTCATCCACAACCAAAACAGTCTCGCGTGCGCGATGGAACACGGCGCCGTCCGCGGGCAAGACGCGCAGCCCGGCCCAGGCCGACTCTACCTGCGTGCTGCGCGTGGGGAAGCGGCGTGCATACTCGCTTTGCAGGTACTCGATCTCTGCTGTGGTCGGAGCTACGAGTGCCGGATCCTCTACATGCACGCGTTCGGTGGTGCCCACCAGAGTGCGACCATGCCACGGAATGGCGAAGATCCCGCGTCCATCGCGGGCCTCAAAGTAGTAGGGGCCATGCTGCAGCGCGCCGCGCAGCTCGATGTGTGTGCCCGCCACTAGGCTAACCGGACTGCTGGGAGGAGGCGGTTGCACACGCGTGCGCACTTGCTCGACCCACGGGCCCGCGGCATTGACCAACACCGCGCAGGTAACCGTCGACAACGTGTTGTCACGTTGCAACTGCACCTGCCAGCCACGCGCCGTCTTGGTGGCCGCGTGCAAGCGCGTGCCCTCAAAGATCATGGCTCCTAACTCACGTGCCGAAGCGGCGACTGCTCGTGTCAGTGCCGCATCATCGGTGCAGGCATCGCTGTAGCGCAGGACCGCCTGCAACTCGTGAGTCGACAGGCCATCGAGCTCAGCCCAGCGGGACTTGGCGATGGAACCCCAACCGGTGTGGGGCCGCAGACCAGCCAGCAACCAGTACAGCGTCAAGCCGGCGCGCATGGTCCACGGTCCGCGACGCGAGTCGTGGTAGAGCGGCAACAAGAAGTCGCGTCGCACCACCAAGTGGGGTGCCACACGCAGCAAAATCGCGCGTTCGCGCAGCGATTCGTGCACCAGCGAGTACTGGCCTGACTCCAAGTAACGCAAGCCGCCATGAATGAGCTTGGACGAACGGCTCGATGTGCCGGCGGCTAGATGACGCTCTTCCACCAACAGCACCGTGTATCCAGCCGCAGCTGCGGCTTGGGCGACGCCGACACCATGAATGCCGCCGCCCACCACAAGCACATCGACGTTGTCCATCATGCTGGACTTCCCGCAGCTCCGCGCAGCACATGCTGTAAGCGCACGCTGTCAAAGCTCTCGACCATGCGCACACCGCGTGCGGCGAGACTGCGCGCCACGCTTGCCTCGGCGACCTCGTAGACCACCGTATCGGCGGCGCCCGCATGGAGACTGCCGGTGTCAGGTACACCTTGCAGGTCCACGAACAGATAGTCGGCATCCAGGGCGCGCACTTGGGACGACTCGTGTTCCTTCCACTTCTTCAGCACGGGCCCCACGCGCAGCGCCGAGCGCATGCGCGCTAGGCGCAGCACCTCGCAATCAAAGCTGATCAACACCGCGCGGGTCCCCAGCGGTTGCAGCTCGGCCAGCACGCGCTCCAACACCAGATCCGGCCCATGGACCTCCAAGGCTTGGCGCTTGAGCTCGACGAAGGCACACACGCCGGGTGTGCGCCGCAGCAGCTCGACGAAGTCCGCAAGGCTTGTCAGCCGCTGGCGCAAGTCCCTGAGCGGCAGCTCGTGCACCGCCTGCGGCAGCCCGTGGAAGCGCAGCAAGTCGCGGTCATGGTGCAGCACCGGCACCGCGTCCTTGGTCAGCAGCACATCGCACTCGACAAAGCGCACACCGCCCGCCAGAGCGGCCTCAAACGAGGCCAGCGTGTTCTCGGTAGCGACGGCCGGCAGGCCGCGGTGGGCGACGACTTCAGGAAAGGACATGCGCTCTATCCGCGAGGCTAGGACATCCTGCGTCCTCCTGCCACTTCCCTCTGCCCCCTTGTCCATGCAACGATGAGGGATCAGGACGCTGCCGTCACGCATGCCCAGCACCCACACCGATCTGCGCCGTGATCTACGCACCATTTGGGTCGATGGACTCGCTTGGTCGCTGATGGTGGGCATGGGCGAGCTCTACATCGCAGCGTTTGCTGTGGCGCTTGGCCTAGGCGAGACCGTGTCAGGTTTAGTTGCCACCGTACCGTTGCTGTTGGGGGCAACCGTGCAACTGCTGACGCCACGCCTTGTGGTCCTCGTCGGATCGCAACGGCGCTTCGTGAGTGCGTGCGCCTTGCTGCAAGCACTCAGCTTTGTGCCGATGCTCGTAGGTGCCGTGCTCGACGGCATGCCAGCGTGGGCCTTGTATGGATCGGCCGCATTGTATTGGGCCGCTGGTCTTTCCTCGCACCCACCATGGAGCACTTGGGTCGCCACTCTCGTGCCTGCACGCATCCGCATCCGCTACTTCGCGCGGCGGCACCGCATGCTGCATGTGTTCCAAGTACTCGGTCTCTTTGCAGGTGGTTGGATCCTGCAAGTAGGTGCCGCTGCCGATGCAGGCTTGTTGGCCTTCGCGTTGTTGTTCGGCTTTGCCTCCGTGGCGCGCGTGTACTCAAGCGTGCTGTTGTCACGCCAAGGTGAAGTGGAACCGCTGCCCGTCGGCGCGCGTCGTGTGACCTTGCGCCAGTACATCGGACGCTTCCGGCATGGCGCGGATGGTCGCGTGCTGGTCTACATCTTGTCCTTGCAGTTCGCGGCCTACATCTCGGCGCCGTACTTTGCGCCGTACATGTTGGACACTCTCAAGTTGGGCTACTTGGAGTACATGGCTTTGGTCGCGTCCGCGGTGGCCGCCAAGTTCGCTGCCACGCCGTTGCATGGTCGCTTCGCGGAGCGACATGGAGTCAAGGCACTCATGTGGTTGGGCGCCGTGGGCACGATCCCCACCAGCGCGATGTGGATCTTGTCGGATGACTTCGGCTGGCTCTTGTTCGCGCAGATCTGGGCCGGTGTGGCCTGGTCCGCGTGGGAACTGGCGACCTTGCTGACCTTCTTTGAGTCCATCCCTCACGAAGAGCGCACCAGTGTGCTGACTTGCCACAACTTCGCGAACGCGTGCGCGGTCGCTTTGGGCTCGCTGGCCGGAGCAGCCTTGCTGCAAGGCATCGGCGGGGGAGCGCAAGCCTTGTTGTGGCTCTTTGGCATCTCGTCGCTCTTGCGGATCGGCACTCTGGTGTTGTTGCGCCGCGTCGGACCACCGCCTACGGCGGCTTCTGTGCTGGAAAACGCACGCACATTCAAGTGGAGTCGTTGAGCCGGCCGAAGCTCTCCCGAGGGAGTCCGGCATGCGTTTGTCGATCGGCTTGGGTGCGGCAGCTGCGTTCGCAGTAGGTGTGGTTTGGTTCACTGGGTCTATGCCCGGGCACAGTGCTCGTGGCGCGTGGACCGAGTTGGAGCTGGACGAAGCGGACCTGGCGCGCACGCTGGAGGAACATGTCGTCGCGCTGTCTGCCGACTGTGCGCCGCGCCACACCGAAGCAGGCCAAGCCGAAGCCGCTGTGCGCTTGCGCCGTCGCTTGCAGCGCGCAGGTTGGGAGGTGAACGAGAGTGGCACCGACTTGTGGTGCACGCGCACCGGTTTGGGCCGCGAGAAAGACGAGATCATGGTGTTGGCGCGCTACGACGCGCCGCAGCGTTCCCCTGGTGCGGCCGCTTGGGCGAGCAGCGCTGCCGCGGCTCTCGAACTGGCCGTCTTGCATGTGGACGAGCCGTGCGAGCGCAGCTTGACCTTCGTGTACACGACCGGCAACGACGGAGCTGCGCGCGCGATGGAACGCTCCCGCGCCCAAGGCCGCACGACCATTGCTGTGTTGACCATCGGTCCCCTGGGCCACTTTGGTGGCGACTATGAGGCGCGTCCCATCGCGCTGGCACCCTTTGTGCCTTCGCAAGCTGACCATGTGCTGTTTGTCGCCGATTGGCGCGGACGCGATGCGTTGCGCGCAGCCATCGGGGCGTTTAGAGATCGTGCGGCCTTACCCAGCGAAGGCGTGGCGTTGCCGTGGACCATGGGCATGCGCGCCCTGACGGATCTGGACACTTTGGGTGCTGCTGGCACACAAGCGGTGTGGGTCAGCGATGGCGGCGCGTGGCGCGATCGTGATTGCGGCGGCTTGGGCGATGTTGCAGACAAGCTCGACTATGGCCGCATGGCGCGTGCAGTGCTGGGGCTGCAAGGCTCCCTACATGCACTCACGCTGCGCGCCACGCTTCCGTAGAAGCGCACGCACAGCGTGAGCATGACCGACTCTGCTGCTGCTCAGCCCAGGTTCGCGTTGGCGAAGTCCCAGTTGACGAGCTTCTCCAAGAAGGTCGTCACGTAATCCGGACGGCGGTTGCGGTAGTCGACGTAGTACGCGTGCTCCCACACATCGCAGGTGAGCAGCGGCTTCTTGCCGTCCGTCAGCGGCGTCGCGGCATTGGCTGTCTTGACGATGGCGAGCTTGCCGCCGTCGAGCACCAACCACGCCCAGCCGCTACCGAACTGGGTCTTGGCTGCTTCAGCGAACTGCGTCTTGAAGTTCTCGTAGCTGCCGAAGTCCGCGTTGATCTTCTCGGCGATCTTGCCGGTCGGCGCGCCGCCACCGTTCGGCTTCATCGAGTGCCAGTAGAACGTGTGGTTCCAAACTTGCGCGGCGTTGTTGAAGATGCCGCCTTCGGCCGGGTTCTTGGCCGAGCCGAGCACCACTTGCTCGAGCGTCATCGTCGCGTACGGCTTGTCCTTGACGAGGTTGTTCAGGTTGTCGAGGTAAGCCTTGTGGTGCTTGCCGTAGTGGAACGAAATCGTCTCGGCGCTGATGTGCGGCGCGAGGGCGTCGTCCTTCCAAGGCAGGGGCGGGAGCTGGAAGGCACCGGTAGCGGTGGTTTGGGTCATGGCAGAGCGAGTGAGAAGGGGTTGCGATCAGGAAGCGAGTGGTCCCGCGCCGCTGGCACGAGCTGTGCGTCACGGCCCGCGTATTGTGCGGTTCGCATTCACTCGAGCCAAGTGCCTGAGCTCCTTGCTTTGCGTAAGCTCTGTCCCGTGAACGCTACGCACGCCTTAGCGCTGGAGGTCCAGGCCTTCGGCAAGAGCTACGAGACGCACCGCGCCGTCGCTGACCTGTCCTTCCAGCTACGCCCCGGCGAGATTCTCGGACTTGTGGGTCCGAACGGTGCCGGCAAGACCTCTACGCTGCGTTCGATCGCGGGCGTACTGCCGGTCAAAGAAGGGCGCATCTACGTCGATGGCTGGGACATCAGCGAGCACGAACAACAAGCCAAGTCACGGCTCGCGTGGATCCCTGATGATCCGCAACCGTTCGACACCTTGACCGTGCGTGAGCACTTGGAGTTCACCGCGGCTTTGTTCGGCGTGCGCGCTTGGGAAGAGCGCGCGGAACGCCTGTTGGAGTCGTTCGAGTTGGCCGAGAAGCGCGACGCCCTGGGTGGCGAGCTGTCGCGCGGCATGCGCCAGAAGCTCGCCTTCGCGTGCGCGTGGTTGCATGAGCCGAAGTTGCTGTTGATGGACGAGCCGTTGTCAGGTTTGGATCCGCGCGGCATTCGCGCCGCCAAGCAAGCGATCAAGGAGCGCGCGCAAGCCGGCACGGGGGTGTTGCTGTCGTCGCACCAGTTGGACCTGATCGAAGAACTTGCGGACCGCATCCTGATTCTCGATCGAGGTGCCAAAGTATTTGACGGCACGTTGGCGGAAGCGCGCGCCTTGGTTGCAGCGGACTCCAGCTTGGAAGACATCTTCTTTGCCATCACCAAGGACGCAGGCGCGTGAGCGAAGGGCATAGCAACCCGGCACGCATCTGGGGTCATCCTGCGCTCTGGCTGCTCGCCAAGCTCAAGCTGCGCGGCTTCGTGCGCTTGCAGGTGCGTCGCGTCAAACGTCCCGCCGGCATGGCCTTCTTCGCCATCGGTCTGTTGCTGGCTGCGGTGTGGCTAGCCTCGCTCTTCACGGGTGCTTTGGGTGGATGGCGTCAGGACACAGCACCAGCGGATCCGCGCACGGCACTCTTCACCGCCCAAGCGGCCGTGGCAGTGCTGGTGCTGTTGGCCGTCATCGGCGCGTTGCAGTTCCGCGGACTGTTCTTGCCGCGCGAGGAGATTGAACGCTTGTTCTCGGCGCCGCTGACGCGGCGTCAACTGGTGCGCTATCGCTTGAGCACCGCGCAGATGCGCTCACTCTTCGGCGCTGCACTCTTTGGTCTCGCTTGCGCGCAGCGTGTGGGCAATGGTGCCTACGGCTTCTTCGGTGCGGGCCTGACTTTGCTGACGATCCCGGTGCTCGGCCAAGCAGCAGCCATCCTGGCGGGGGATGCGGAGAATCGCTGGTTGCCCAAGCTGCGCAAGTTGCCGTTGCGCTTCGTATCCATCGCTTTTGGCGTGGTGTTCGGGCTGTTTTTCGTGTGGTTGGTCTTCGGCCGTGGCGACGCACCGGTTGTGGGAGCGAGCCTGACCACCTTGCGCGATCATCCTGTGTTGAACGCCTTGTTGGCGCCTTGCTTGCCGTGGGCGCGCGCGATGACGGCGCCTGATTTGGCGACCTTTGCGCCGTACTTCGCTGTGTGTGTGCTGTTCTTCGTGTTGGCGCGCATGGGCACCGAGGCGTTGCGAGTGGACTTCCGCGAGCTCTCCTTGGAGACCAGTGCGGATGTCGCGCGGCGCTTGAACCGCATGCGCAAGGGCGGAGCCGCCAATCGCGTGGATGCAGCGCGTGCACCGTTTGGTTGGACACCTCCGTGGTTGTTCGGACGCAGCCCCTTCGGCGCGATTGCACGCAACGAGTTGGCCGCCATGTTGCGCAAAGCACGCGGCACGCTGTTCCTGCTCTTGGTGGCCGCGGCCTTGTTGACGGCAGGCTCGTCGCTGATTTCGCGCACACTCGCCGAAGCAGCAGAAGCTGGCGACGATGTGCGCATGGTGGGGATCGCCTCGACGCTGATCCTCACGCTCTTGGGCACGACCTACTTGTGCAGCAGCTTGCGCTTCGACTTCCGCTCGCGCTTGCACCAGATGGACCAGCTCAAGGCCTGGCCTGTCACGGGAGCT
>CAIKQM010000078.1 GCA_903829565.1 uncultured Planctomycetota bacterium | reverse complement strand
GCACCACCCGCCATCAAGGCGAAGATGACCACGACGGTGTGTAAACCCAACTTGTCACCGATGATGCGCGGGATGAGGAAGTAGTTCTCCAGGAACTCAGCCGTCATGAACACGATGCCTACGCGCACCGTAGCTTCGACCAGGCTGTACTCGAGGAAACCGACCAACATCGACAGCACGAAGCCCACCAGCACGCCCACAAAGGGAATGAGGGAGATTGCTCCCCCGCCAAAGCCCAACAAGAGGGCGAAGTCGATTCCCGCCACCCACAAGCCGAGGGCCAGGAACCCGCCCTTCGCAGCCGCCACCAACAACCGGCCGCGGAAGAAGGTCGACAGCACTTCACCGATCTGCGAACCAATGCGCACCAAGCGCTCGCGATCCGCGCGCGGCAGGTACTTGGCCACAAAGCGGTGGATGCGCTCCAGCTCAAACAGCAGGAAGTAGGTGTAGATCGGCAAGAGTCCGATCAAAACCAAGAAGTCAAACAGGCTGCCGAAGAGCTTCTGCACAAACAGCACTGCTCCGCCGGCGGCCTTCAGGCCGAGCGCGCCAGACTGCTGCAGCTTGTCTTCGCGGAACCACGAGTCCCACCAACTGCGCAAGCCCGACGCGAGCTGACTCGCGGTCAGTTCGGTCGGCTGGTTGCCTGTGTCTGCCGGCGCACCCTCCGGCGCGGTCGCACCGCGCAAACCTTCGCGCACATCAGGGAAGAACTTGAGGGCCCAGTCAATCTCACCCGAGTAGTCGCGCAGCGCTTGCTCGACGCGCACTTCAATCTTCTGGCCGAAGCCTTCCTCGCGCGAGAACTCGCGGCCGAGTGCGCGTCCTTGGAACCACAGCAACACTCCAGTGAGCGCCACCACCAACGCAAAGGTGGCAAAGATCACATTCACTGCGTTGCGACGCTTCCAGCCACGACGCTCGAGCCCCAACACCAGCGGGTGCAAGATGAAGGCCGTCAGGTACCCGAGGATGAGCGGGTTGACGACGCTGCGCACCTCGTACAGGAACCAGCCTAGGAATACGACCAACAACACGAGTGCCAGGTTGCGCACCAACGGCGACATGCGATCGATCAAGCGTGACCCTCTTGTGCCCCGCCGGCATCGGGGGGCGACCAGTCCTGTGGCAACGATGGCACGTACTCACGGACGAAGTACGCGTCGAAATCGAAGCCTTGGCGGAAGTCGTCGATCGTGTCCGACTCTTGTCGATTCAAAAGGCCTGCATCGACAAGCAGGAACACGATGTGACCCCAGTCCATAGCCTCTTGCACGCCCCACGAACGCCAGACCGGCGCGGCGAGTGGTCCGAAGACTTCGCGAGCATGCGCGCGCAAACCCAGCAGCAGTTCCTGCCCGCTGACATGGCGGTCCGTGCCTTCACGATCTCCGCGCCCGGCAAGCTGCACCGCCGTGTCCAGCGATTCATACAAGAACTGGAACGCCTCAGGCGCATAGCGCCCGTCGTTCAGTGCAAGCTTGCGTACGCTGTCAGTCACGGCTTCTTGTTCCGATCCGCGCTTTCGGGTGCGAGGGCCAAGAGCATGCGCTCAAGGGCCGCATCCGGTGCGAGATTGAGGTCTACATCCTGACGCGCGACGAGCACGCGTTCCAGTCGTTCGCGCGAGCTGATGGATCGCGGCAGGTCGCCAAGGACGGCTGCGTGCGGCACCGCGGCCTCCGGCAAGCCTGCTTCGAGCCGAGCTGCATCGCGCAACAAAGCCACGCCCAAGTCCAAGGTGGCGCGGGCCTCATTGCGGGCCTTGGCGGCCGCAGTCCGGCCCGGAAAGTCCCCTGCCAAGCCGTCCAAGGCCTGCAACGCTTCCCAAGCTGACACGCGCCCGCGCAAGCAGTCCGCCAGCACCGCGCGACGCTCGAGCCAGTCTTCATCCAACACGCGCTGGGCCAGGCCAATGGCTCCGTCAGCGATGCGCGCGGCCTCGTGCACCCGCTCGGGTTCCACACCTTGCGCCACCAAGCTGGCGACCACTTGCTCGTGAGCCAAAGGCTCCAAGTGCACTTGCACCGTGCGTGACAGGATCGTCGGAAGCAAACGCTCCGTGCGCGAACACTCCAGGACGAGCAACGCATCCGCGCCGGGCTCTTCCAGGGTCTTGAGCAACGCGTTCTGCGCTTCTTCGTTCAGCCGCTCGCTTTCGCGCACCAACACGATGCGCCAGCCCCCTTCCATGGCGCGCAAGCCCAAGAACTCCTCCAGAGTCTGGCCTTCGGAACCCTCGCGCGGGGCAATGCGCTTGATCGGAATGGTCTCCAGCTCTTCTTTCAGCGGATCAATGATGTGCACATCCGGGTGTGAGTCCGCCGCGACGCGTTTGCAAGCGCCGCACTGACGACACGGCCGACCGGGACCACGCTCGCACAACAGGCCCGCGGTCAAGGTTTCGGCCGCAAGGAACTTCCCGATGCCCGCCGGCCCCGCAAACAGCAGCGCATGCGCCAAGCGGCCCTCGCTGGCCGCCGCCCACAGCCCCGCGATCTGGCGTTCGTGGCCGAGCGGTGTGTCAACGCGCATCGCTCACCGCTTTCCAAACAGCAGCATGCACGATTTCGGGACTGGAGGTCGCATCCACGAGTCGTGTGCGGGCATGGCGCTGGGCCCACACGCGATAGCCTTCGATGACCTTGGCATGGAACGCGTCGCCTTTGGCTTCGATGCGATCGCTGGCTGCACCGCGTCGCTGCAGCGCCACTTGCAACGGCACGTCCAACACCACCATCACATCTGGCTCAGGCGTGTTGGCGTGTTGTAGTAGCAACTGCATCACACGCTCGGGGTCCATGCCGCCCGCCACACTCTGGTAGGCAAACGTCGAGGGATGGAAGCGTTCGCACACGACATCGCGCCCAGAGGCGAGTGCTGGCTGCACCAACTCGCGCAACAACTGTGCGCGTGCTGCGGCAAACAACAGCAGTTCGACTTCGGGCCCAAGCTCGAGCGAACGGTCAAACAAGATGGCGCGCAGACGCTCGCCCAGCACGGTGGAGCCAGGCTCACGCACATGCACAGGCGCTACGCCGCGTGCGGCCTGCAGATGCTCGGACAACATCCGCGCTTGTGTGCTTTTGCCACAACCATCCGCGCCATCGAGTACGACGAACAAGGGCCGCATTGCATCACTCCTTGTAGTCCAGGGCTTCTTTGGCGGCTGCTTGATCCGGATCCAATAGCAGAGCCGCCTGAGCGCGCACATGCGCCTCGGCTACTTGTCCGCTGCGGGCCAAAGCCAGCGCCTCACGCCCCATCCACGTTGCGCGCAGTTGATCGTCGGCCGGTGTGTTGTCCAACACATCCAATTCCGCCGGAACCTTCTGCACCATGCGCCACGAGCGCGCAGCACCGCTGTGATCGCTGGTAGCTTCCTGAGCGGCGGCCAAGTCGCTGTAGATCGAGCGCACGAATGGGTCGATCTCTAGTGCCTCTTCCAAACGCACAATGGCGCGCTCTGCACGACCACGCTCCATCCATGCTTTGGCGACTTGCAAGCGCAGAGGCAACGTGCCTGCGTCCCAATCCAAACGCCGTTCGCGCGCCTCCAAGGCTTTCTCTTCGTCGCCTTGTTGCTTGTACAGCTCGCTCAGCTCCAACTCGGCACTCAAGCTCGGATCGTCCCAGCCCGGAAAGATGGCTGCAGCGCGTTCCATCTGCACGATGGCCGCAGGCTTGTCGCCCGCCATGTCCAGCAACTTGCCGGCCGTGAAGCGCGCGCGGTAGTCCTCTGCACCTGCAGCAAAGGCCTTGAGGAACAACTCCAGCGCGCGTTCATCCTCGTCTTGTTGCAGCGCAATCTCGGCGCGCAACAGAGTCGCGCGCGCAGGTTCGGGCTCGATACCTTTCAAGCGACGCAACGCATCTTCGGCATCCACGCGCTTGCCGGCCAAGAAGCTCGCGCGCGCCACGCTGATCCATTGCTCGGCCCACGCTGCCCGTAGAGCTGCATCGCTCGGCGCCTTGCCCGCGAGCGCTGTGCGCAAGCGTGCGGCCGTTGCCACACTCAAGCGCGGCTCGACGCGCAGCTTGGCCACATACACACGCGCCCAAGCCTCAAAATCACGGT
>CAIKQM010000077.1 GCA_903829565.1 uncultured Planctomycetota bacterium | reverse complement strand
GATTTGCTCGCTGGTCAAGCGCGCTTCGGGATGCGCCAGCTTGTAATCCCAAGTAGGCATCTCGCCTTGGTCGATTTGCTCCAGCATCTCCTCGGCCAGTGACAACTGCTTGGATTCGCGGTAGGAACCCCAATCCGAGAAGTTCAACTCGCGCCGGCCTTCGTCCACATGATGGGCTACCTGCCAACTGATGGGAGCGATGTAGGAGTACCAAGGCCAATGTGTCTCATTGGAATGACAGTCGTAGCAGGCGGCGCGCAAGATGCTGCTGACTTCGGGCGGTGCCTCCAAGTTGGCCTTCACCGGCGGATTCGTGCGCTCGACCGGCCACACTTGGGCCAGCAGGACCACAGCGAACAACACGATCACGATCCACTTCATGATGAGGCGCAGCTTCATGGCGATGGGGTGAGCATACCGCTAGGATCCTCTCGTGCGCATCCTTCACCTCGTCCATGGTCTGCCGCCCGATCGCGTGGGTGGGACAGAGACCTACACTTGGCAGCTCGCGCGTGCTTTGGCGGCGCGCGGGCATGAGGTCGAAGTGTTGGCTACGACCAAGGACTTAGGTCGTGCAGACCTGTCCTTGCGCTCCTCCGTGCGCGAAGGTGTGCAGGTGCATAGTCTGGCGCACAACTTGTTACATGCGGATTTTCGTGCGACTTGGGATGATCCGCGCATCGTTGCGGCCATCGCACCGTTGTTGTCGCGCCGCTACGACCTTGTGCATGTGCAGCACTTGATTCAGCTGGGCATGACTTTGCCAGCACGTTTCGCACAGCAAGGCGCCGCGGTGGTCATGACCCTGCATGACTACTGGAGCCAATGCGCGCGGCATGGCCAGCGCCTGCATCCCGACGGGAACTTGTGCGCCACACTTGATCCGCAGCGTTGCGGCGCATGCCTTGTGACCTTCGAGCACAACCAAGGTCGTTGGGAGCGACGGCTCATGCCAGTGGTGCGGATGGTCAAGCAAGCCAGTGGACTGGACTTGTCGGCGAGTGCGCGACGCGCCAAGCGCTGGTTGGGCAAGCGTGCACCGGTTGCTACTGCTGCAACGCAAGCTGACGCGGCGCGTGCGCTTGCAGAGCAAGTGGTCGTGCGAGCCACCGAGTTGCGCCAGCAACTGAGCGCGCAGGTGCAGCTGTACTTTGCACCCAGCCGTTTTGTGTTGGAACGCTCCGTGCTGGATGGAGGCTTGCCGCGCGAGCGCATGGTGCATTTGCCCTTTGGCATCGCGGACGGTGTGCTGGGCGTGCGCAGTCCGCGTCCTGCGGAAGCACCGCTGCAGATTGGTTACTTAGGTGCTCGGATTCGAGCCAAAGGCCCGGACTTGTTGTTGCGCGCTTGGGCTCAACTGCCCAACGAGCTGCGCCAGAGCGGAGTGCTGCGCGTCTGCGGCTCGGATGCGAATGAGCCGGCCTACCAAGCGGAATTGCGTCAGCTCGCGCTCGCAGCGGGGGCGCGCTTGGAAGGCGTGCTTGATCGCGCTGCGGTGGCTCGCCTGTACGCGGAGCTCGACCTGTTGGTGGTGCCCAGTCGCTGGTGGGAGAATGCTCCTCTGGTGGTGCAAGAAGCGCGCGCAGCCGGCGTGCCGCTGCTGGTGGCCGATCATGGCGGGTTGGCTGAGCTGGTAGAGCCTGGTATCGACGGCTGGCGCTTCCGGCCCGGATCGGTGGAGGATCTGTCTACGCGCCTAGCGCAGGTGCTGTCTAGAGAACTGGACACGCGCGCGCTCCATCCGCGCCCCGTGCCCGCGTGGTCGTGGCATGTCGATCAAGTTGAAGCACATTACCGCGCGGTGGTGTCGTGAAGGTGCTCGCGTGAAGGTGCTGTTGACCTGCCACCGCGATCCGTGGGGGAGCGCTGAGGAAGCGCCTCTAGGCGGTGTCGAGCGTACAGTTCAGCGTTTGGCTGATGGCCTTGTGCAGCGCGGGCACGCGGTGGTGGTGGTGTCAGGTACTTTGGACAGCGCTGTGGATCCCATTCCGCAAGCCGTCAGCAGCCACCCATCGGGTGGGGTGTTGACCAGAGTCTCCATCCGCCGTGCAGACCTGCATCATGATCACTGGCAGAAGAGCCTTTCGGCCCGTGCAGGTCGTCAATTTGAAGAACTCGTTGCCGCAGAGCGCCCCGATGTGGTGCATGTGCACCATTGGTTGCGTCTGTCACGTGACTTGGTGCTGCGCGCCGCGCGGCATGGAGTTCCGTCGCTTGTGACGCTGCACGATCACTTCGTGTCGTGCCCGCTAACCTTTCGCGTGCAGCCGCAGACCATGCTGCCGTGTGACAAGAAAAGCGGACTCATGCCCTGCGTGGCGTGTGCAGATAGTGTGCCGCCCATCGCCCATTGGTTGCCTACGGAAGCCCGCTGGACCGAGTTCACGCTGCGCCGGCATGATTTGATGCGCGAGCTCAAGCTAGCGCGCGCGCTCAGCGTGCCTACGCAAGCTCATGCGCACGCAGTGCGCGCCTATCTCGCCCCTGAGTTAGATGCTCTTGCCCCGTCGGTGCTGCCGCATCCTGCGCCGGCTTTGGCCCGTCGCCCGCAACCGCGCAGGCCGGACGGCACCTTGCGTGTCTTGGTGCTCGGTCGTCTGGCGCGCGAGAAGGGGCTGGAGGTGCTGCTGCAGGCGCTCGAGCTGTGTGCGACCCGCGCCTCCATCGACCTGCACTTGCTCGGCACCACAGGCACAGAGTCCACGCGGACCTGGCTCACAGCGCGGGTCGCACAGCTGAACGCACTACCCGGTGTGCGCGTCCATTTGCACGGTGCCTACGAAGCAGCGGACCTCGGCACTCATCCCGTGTTGGAGCACACGGACCTGATCGCCCTGCCTTCCCTCGCGGCGGAGTCGCAAGGTTTGGTGTTGGATGAAGCGCTTCAGCTAGGCCGCCCATGCGTCCTGTCCTCGCTGCCCGCGTATAGAGAGCGGGTGGCCGCCCGCTCTGCGCAGGACTGTTGCCTGTGGGTACCGCCCGGTGACGCGGCTGCCTTGGCTGCCCGTTGGGTGGACCTGGCCCACAATCCCCAACGCTTCGATGCCCTGGCCAAGGCCGTACCAGCGCACGAGGACGCGCGGCAAGCGGAGGCTGTGTGGTTGGATGCTCATCAAGCGCTCTACGACCAGTGTCTCTCCGCGGGCGCGCCACCTACACCCGCCAGCGGCGAAGCTTGGTTTGAGGAACGCATGCGCACCTTCGCCGAGTCGCAGTGGGATGCGGCACTGGCGCGTTCGACTCGGACTCAGCTTGGGTACGATGCCTAGGTGAACTGGCTTCTCACCTCTCTTGCTTGTGCAGCTTCGGTGGCTGCAGCTTGCACCAACACTCCTGCGGGGCACGCTGCCGATCGATCTAGCGCCGATCGCATCGTGCGCACAGAGGAACTGCCCGAGCGCGAGCGCGCTGCATGGGATGCCTACCGTCGTGGAGGCGCTGAGTGGGAGTTGCGCCGCGAAGAGGTGCGCAAGGACCCGCTGTTGGCGCGTTTTGTGGTGCAGAATGCCGCGCGCGAGATGGTGGCCACGTTCGAACGCTCGCGCCTGCAGACCAAGCCCATCGCGGATGGGCCGTTTGAACGCGCGCAAGCCGAGTTGGTCGCGCTCAAGGAGTACTCGACACCGCTTCTCGTGCAGTCCTTGCAAGTCAAGGACGGTGTCGTGGCCTTCCTCGCGGGCGATGTGTTGGTGCGCATCGGCGCACCGGCGGTCCTGCCCACGGCGGGCTTGCTCGGGGATGCGCGTGCCGAGACACGCCGCCGTGCCGCAGAATTGCTCGGCAAACTGCCCGCAGAGCCGGCTGCAGAAGCGGATGTGTTGGCGCAGCTCGGAGTCGTGGTCACCAAAGACCCTGAGTGGATCGTGCGCGCCCAGGCCGCCCAAGCGTTGGCCTTGCGCGGCAGTCAAGCAAAGTTGACGGCCCACCCCACGGGTGTGTTGTGCCGCGCCTTGCTCGACACCGATCCGGCCGTCGCGATCGCCGCGGCTCAAGGCTTGTCGCTGTTGGATGACCTGCGCTGCTTCAGCCGCTTGATCGATGCGCTTGAACATGCCTCGGGACGCGGGGAACCCAAGCTGGTGGTCGAAATCGAGCGCACGTTGGGCAGCGTGAGTCGCGACAGCAAGAAGCGCACGCCGACGCAATGGCGCTCGTGGTGGGAAGCGAATCAAAAGCGTTTGCAAACGGAACGAGCCTGAATGAGCACCTCCAGTAACCTGCCCTCAGGAAGACGCGTCCTTGTCATCGGTTGGGATGCTGCCGATTGGCTGATTGTGGATCAGCTCTTGGCGCAAGGTCGCATGCCTGTGCTGCAGCGCCTGATTCAGCGCGGTGTGCGCAGCGACCTCACGACTCTGGAACCCAAGCTCAGTCCGCTCTTGTGGGTGAGCGTGGCCACGGCGCGCACGCCTGATGTGCACGGCATCCTCAACTTTGTCGAGCCCAAGCCGGACGGCAGTGGCTTGCGCATCGCCTCCAGCACCAGCCGCAAGGTCAAGGCGATCTGGAACATCGCCACGCAAGCCGGCTTGCGTGTGCAGAGCACGGGTTGGTACGCCAGTCATCCCGCCGAACCAGTACGCGGCATCGTCACGAGCAACATGTTGATGGAGGGCGACCCCGGTCAGGCGTCTACGCCTTGGCCGTTGGTGCCCGGGGCCGTGCATCCGCCGGAATTGAGCGGCACGCTGGCGCAGCAACGCGTGGGTCGCGCGACCTTTGCTCGCACGCACCTCGCGCAGCTCTTTCCCTACTTGGCGGCGCACACGCACGATGCGCGCGTCGACACGCTGTGCAAGTTGATGGCGACGGCCATGAGCGTGGAGCGCGTGGCTCTCGAGTCCATGCGGGCGCAAGCCTGGGATCTGGCCATGGTGTTCTTCGAGACCATCGACACCATGGGCCATCACTTCATGCAATACCGTCCGCCGCGCATGGCCGGAGTAGCCGAGCGTGATGTGCGCACCTTTGGTGCGGTGATGGACTCGGTGTACTGCTGGCATGACGCGGCTTTGGGGCGTTTGCTCGAGCAAGCTGGTCCGGACACCACCGTGTTCATCCTCTCGGATCATGGCTTTCAATCCGGTGGCGAGCGTCCTTCGCTGGAGGATCTGCCGCCGGAGATGCGCATGGAGAAAGAGGCCAGCTGGCATCGGCCGTTGGGGCTGTGGGTGGCGAGTGGACCCGGTGTCAAAGCGGGTGGACAACCCATCGTGGCCAATGTGCTCGACCTTACGCCGACGGCGTTGACGGTCTTGGGCTTGCCGTGCGGCGCGGACTTTGATGGTCGGGTGCTGGCCGAGATCCTAGAAGATCCCGCACCTGCACCCGTGGAGTCATGGGAAGCGCCCGGTGCGGATGCCGGCTTGCACCCGGAGGATCTGCGTCAAGATCCTTTCGAAGCAGCCGATGCGATCCAGCAACTCGTCGACTTGGGCTACATGGCGGCCTTGCCGGAGGATGCCCAAGCGCAGATCGATCTGGTCAAGCGCGAGAGCACCTTCAATCTGGGTGTGCATTTGCTCTCGCGGAACAAATTCCGCGCAGCTTTACCGCAGTTCGAAGCACTGCATGCGTTGCGTCCGGACGAGGCGCGCTATGCCGTGTGCCGCGCCAGTTGCTGTGCTGCCTTGGGCGATCATGCGCAGGCCGTGCAGATCCTGCGTGAGGCCGTGAGCCAGCGCTCCGGTGACCTTGAGCTGCGTGTGTCGCTAGCCATGTCCTTGAGTGAGCTCGGGCTTCAAGCCGAAGCCCAAGCAGAAGCGGACCGAGTGCTGGCCGCACAGCACTTGCCCGCCAGCATCCTCGTGCGCTTGAGCGAATGCCTGCTGCGTCAAGGACGCTTGACAGAGGCTCTCCACGCCGCCACAGCTGCTCGTGCTGCGGATCAGCACGGCGTGGGGGCCATGCTGGCCTTGGCGCGTGCGCATCTGTGTGCTGCGCGCTACGAAGCTGCGGCCGAATGCGCGCTGGATGCCATGGAAGCCTCCAAGGCGCTGCCTGACGGGCATTGGCTGCTAGGCACAGCGTTGGCGTGGTATGGCGATCTGGACAACGCGGCCAAGAGCCTTGCTATCGGCTTGCAGTTCGATCCCCAGCATGTACCCAGCTTGCGCATGGCGACCATCCTTGCCTTGGCGCGTGGCGAAGCCGCTGCAGCAGCCTTGTTCCAGCAACGCGCACACGACGCGCTCGAACGCACGGACTGGCGACCGCCCAGCGAATTACCCTTCGAAGCCGAGGGCTTGCGCAAGCATCTCGGGCTTGCACCCGCCTAGCCACGGATCTGGTCCACGCCTCAGGCGCGGTTGCGGTGCAGGCTAGGATCGACCGCCGCAACCATCGCATCCAACGTGAGGCTGCCGCCGAGGAAGGCTTGGATGCGGGCTGCTTGTGCTGCCGGTTGAGCGACCGCATCCGCGTACGGCACGCGCAGCACCTCAAAGCAGGCATGCGCGGCCAAGTGCGCGTGCACTTGCTTCAGTTGCGCTTCGTACACAGCGCGCAAGCGCGCTGGGGCCAAGGCGGCGCCACTGCGCCCCAGCCGCTCGAGCATCTTGCTTTGCGAGGCCAGCACCTCGCCCAACTCGCGCTCCATGAAGACCACCTTGTACGGTCGGTCCGTCGGCAGCTCGAGCAGCAACATGTGGATGATCTTCACGACCTTGCCCTGCGCCTCATCCAGCCAGGTTTTATCGTTGCGCAGAGCCTTGACGCGCTCGTACTCGAAGTACCCGCGCGGATTGTCGGCATCGGCTTGGCGCTCCTGATCGGTCAACGCTTCCACGCCTCCCGCGTGGATCATTTGCATGGCCATGCTGGTCCCTGAGCGGGGGAGGCCACTAACCACCAGTACGGGTTGAGGGTGCATGCAGGGGTACATCAAGGCTACGCTCGAAAGTCTAAGGTGGCAGCGTGTCTGAAGTGCCCATCTGTGAAAGGATCTTAGGAAATCGGCTTTTTTTTTCGCCTCGGCTGCATACGCCGCTAGCCTCTAAATACTCGGGGTGGCGCTCTGCCCTCCCGCGTCCCTCGATCTTCAACCCTTAGGCAGGTCTCCACATGAACCTCGGCTCACGCCTCTCCTCCCACCTCGTTGCCGCCGCTGCGGCCGCCGCTGCGCTCGTTTCCGTTGCTCCGGAAGCCGATGCCGGCATCGTCTACCGCACCTACAACACCGTGATCCCGGCCAACATTGACGGCCTGTACGTCAACGTTGAAACCGGCGTCACAGGCGCCACGGGTGGCGTCACCCCGGGTTGGGACATCAACCCCTACGGCGCGACGGCCCTGCAGTTCTTCTCCGCTACGGGCACCGGCTACATGCGCTTCCCCGGCTCGGCTGCCACGTCCCTGGCCGGCAACCTCGGTGCAGGCACCCCCGTGGATGCCACCGGTAGCTTCGCCACCGCCACCACCGCCGTCACCTTCGGTGTCCTGGCCGGTAACTGGCAGCTGAACGCGGTCAACATCGTCGGCTTCCGCTTCAACGCGGCCGATGGCTTGCCGCACTACGGCTGGGCCCGCATCCAAGTCGGTGCCGCCGCCAACGTGCGCACCCTCCTCGATGCCGGTTTCCAAGACATCGCCAACACGGGCATCAACGCCGGTGACACGGGCGCCCCGACCAGCGGTGCCTACTGCTTCGGCGACGGCAGCGGCGTGGCCTGCCCGTGCGCGAACAACTCGGCAGTGGGTTCCGGCAGCGGTTGCTTGAACTCGCTGGGCAGCGGCGGCCTGCTGGGCTCGACCGGCGTGGCCAGCATCGCGGCCGACACGGCGGTTCTCGCGGGTTCGGGCATGCCGAACAGCTTCGCCCTCTACTACCAGGGCACCGCGATCGCCAACAACACCTTCGGTGACGGCTTGCGCTGCGCCGGCGGTTCCGTGGTGCGTCTCGGCACCAAGTCGAACGTGGGCGGTGCCTCGCAGTACCCCGTAGCCGGCGATCAGTCGATCTCCGTGCGCGGTGGTGCCGCCGCGGGCGACACGCGCTATTACCAAGTGTGGTACCGCAACGGTGCCGTGTTCTGCAACGCGGAGACGTTCAACCTGTCGAACGGCTACCGCTTGGTGTGGGCGCCCTGATCTGAGCCTCTGCACGTGAACTGCGCCGGCCGTTGGACACGCGTCCAGCGGCCGGCGTGTTTGTAGGTGGACAGGACCTCGCGACTGGCGTACAACCGTTTCCCAAGATGTCGGAATGGAAGTTCAGACGGCGGACCGGCGCCTGCACGGGTTGCAACTCTGTCTTTGAGGACGGAGCGCGGCATGTGTCGCTCCTCTCCGTCGCCCAAGAGCTGTTGGCGCGCGAAGACCTGTGTTTGGTGTGCTGGCAGGGCCGCGCCAAGCAGGCTGCAGAGCCTGCGCAAGCCGACCATCTTGTGTATTGGTTCACGCGCCATCGTGCGGGCAAGCGTGGCATGCAGCTGGATTTGCCCACGCTAGAGGCAGTGTTCTTGCGCTTGGAAGGCCGTACGGAGCCCAAGCTGGCCGAGGTGCGCTATCTGTTGTGCTTGCTGCTCATGCGCAAGAAGCGCTTGAAGATCGATCGGATCGTGCGCGGCGAAGGCCAACAAGGCGAATCGATGTTGGTGCACCGTCCGCGCCGCAAGGAAGCCCTGCGCGTCTGGGTCTACGATTTCACGCCCGAGCGCATGGAAGCGTTGAAGGGCGATCTCTTGTCCTTGTTCGAAGGCGCCGAGCCCGCCCTGGTGGGGGATTTGTCGGCCACGGAAGCGGACGCCGCTGCGACCAGTGAGCTGGTCGCAAGTGATGTAGCGTCAGACGTTTAGCCGCAGTTGCCTGCGTGTAGGCCAGGCCGGGCATAAGGCCGTCGGCCATTTCGCGTGCGGGCCGAGTGGCGCAAAGTGGGAGCGCGCTGCCCGCGTGCCAGCGGACGCGAGAAGGCCTTGACGGCATGAAAAATGAAAAATTTAAAAAAAATTTTCGGCTACCCCAGAGAGTGCTAGTCCCGCACCTCACGCGCTCTTGAACCACTACAGCTTGTGGTGTGCTGGCGCAGCCCCTCGATCGGTCGGGGTGCTCCCACGGCCTAGTTGACCTGCAACCCGAGTCGTCCGTCTCTGCTGTGGGGCGAGTGGGGCTTCTTTCCTGCAGATGCCCTTGCGGTGGGGCGCGGTGGGTGAGAAGAATACTCATGTGTTGACTGGTGGGAACAAGTGGGAGTTGGGGTGCCGCACGGGCGCGCTCGGTGGGGGCTGTGGCGCTCTCGTCGGCACCCTGCCCCTCCCGCATCAGAGGGCTGGGGAGGTTCACCGTGTTCTTCGGTGAATCCTCCCACACCCTCGACGCCAAGGGCCGGGTCACGGTCCCCAAGCGTTTCTTGGAAGAGTTGACGCGCAATGCGGAGGGCAATCTCGCCCTCATCTTGTCCGCGGGGCAAGACGGCTGCGTGTACCTCTATTCCAAGCCGGGCTTCGAAGCCACCATCGCCCGGCTGAAACTGGATACGTTCGCGGGAGAGCAGCAGCGCGCGGCGCAACGCTTGCTCTTCCGTTCCTCGTTCGAAGTCGAGCTCGATTCCGCCGGACGCGTGCTCGTACCCGAACGGTTGCGCGGCGGGGCGAGCCTCGCTGGCGAGGTGTTGATGATCGGCGTGAATGATCACGCTGAACTCTGGGCCAAGGCCGCGTGGGAGCGCTACGAAGCGCAGCACGCCAAGGCTTTGGACAACATCGATCAAATCCTTGGTTCGGCCGGGACGGCCAAAGGATGACTGGTGGCCTTCTCCAAGCCTCTCAGCGATGCGGTTCATGTTTCGGTGTTGCCCACCGAGGTCGTCGAGTGCTTTGCGCGACTGCCTGAGTCGCTGCGCGCAGGTTGGATTGTCGATGGCACTGTCG
>CAIKQM010000076.1 GCA_903829565.1 uncultured Planctomycetota bacterium | reverse complement strand
TCGGGCACGATGCCCAGGTACTCGACCACGGCACCGCTTTGTTCGAGGCGCCCGGCGAGGTAGTAGGTGTTGCCTTCGCGGATTTGGCCGATGGCCGGGATGACCGAAACGGGCACCAGTTCGTCACCGGTGGTCAAAAGCGCCACCCGCGGCCGCGGCCTCACAGGCACATACTCGACCCCCACCGCGGCCAGGACCGACAAATCGATCGCCGACAGGCGCTTGCCCGCGCGCAAGGTCAGCTCGCCCTTCTTGTGGTCCTCGCCCTTGTGGCACACATGCTGGCCGGGCTTGGGGCGGTCCTCCAGATGCACCATCTCGCCTTCGAGGCGACTCTTCTCGACCATCACCACCGCGTCGCAATCCGCAGGGACCTGCGCGCCGGTATAGATCGCAATGCACTCGCCCGCCTCGACGGTCCCGGGGTACGGCATCCCGGCTCGCGATTCCCCCGCCAAACGCAACGAGCGCGGACCGTACGGAAAATCTCCGCTGCGGACGGCGTATCCGTCCATGGCACTCTTCTCAAACGGAGGCAGATCCAAGTCCGAAGCCACGTCCGTGGCGAGCACGCGGCCGCGCGCTTGCGCAAGTCGAACGAGTTCGACGGCAGCCGCAGGGGCCAGCCGCTCTAAGATGGTGGTCAACGCTTGAGAGGGTGTTAGCAACCGCCGGAGTCTAGCTTGCGCGGACTCTGCGAACGATCCCCTCCTCGCCACCTCGCTCATGATCCCCCCCCGTCTGCTGTTGCGCTTAGGCGCTTGTGTGTTGCCCGTGTGGTCCTTCGCGGCGTGCTCCATGGAAGCAGGTGGACCGGACGCGGGACTCGCCAGCGGACCCAAGGTGCGCGAAGCCGCACGGGTGCGCACCGCGCTTGTCGAACAACGCGAGATGGTGCGTACGGTCGAGACCACGACCACGGTCGAGAGCGAGCGTGAGATCAAGCTCTACCCGCGCACCTCCGGCGTGGTCACCGCCATCCACGCCGAAGAAGGCGACAGCGTGGCCAAGGATGCGATGCTCTTGGAGCTCGATGCCGCGGCCGCGCAGAACGCGGTGCAGGATGCGCGCGTGCGCTTGGCAGAGACCGACGATGCCATCAAGAAGGCCGAGTTCGCCGTCGTGGAGGCCGAAGCACGCGTGGCGAAGCTCAAGCTCGAACACGAGCAGAAGATGCGCGAATACGAGCGCAACGAGAAGACCGGCTTGGTCTCGGCGCAGCAACTCGACACGCTCAAGGTGCAGCGCGACGCAGCAGGCAGTGAAGTCGAGAGCGCGCGCTTGGCGATCCAACGCGCCAAGGTGGAGATCGCTGCGGCTCGCACCACGCGCGAGAAAGCCCAGTTGTCGGTCGAACGCTCCGAGCTGGACTTGTCGTGGACCAAACTCACGGCCCCCTTCGCAGGCGTGATTGCAGCGCGCACGGTGCGCGTGGGCGACACCACAGGACCGACCACTGCAGCCTTCACGTTGACGGATGCTTCGGCTTTGTCCTGTGTACTGTACAGGCCGCAACGCGAGCTCGCGCTGTATGCCGCCAAGGACACGCTTGAGATCCACGCGCGTGCCGAAGCATTGCCGCAAGCACGCTTCAAAGGTTCGATCAAGCGCGTATCGCCGTCGATTGACCCGCAAAGCGGCAGCTTTCGTGTGGTTGTGGCGCTCGAACCACGCGCGGAAGGCGATAGCGATGCGCCGGCCAACAGCGCCGCGAACCGCTTGCTGCCCGGCATGCTCGTGCGCGTGGAGGTGGTTGTCGAACGCCACCCGCAAGCCTTGGTGGTGCCCAAGCGCGCGCTGCGCCGCGAAGGCGAAGAGACGCTCGTCTACATCATGGAGAGCGGCAAGGCTCGGCGGGTCAAGGTGCGCGAGGGCTTCGCTGATGACGAACATGTGGAAGTGCTGCCGCAAGGCCACGAAGTACCCGCAGGCACACGCGTCATTGTGGTCGGCAATCGCGAGCTGGAAGACGGCGCCGATGTAGTCGAGGAAGGCTAAGCGCGTGAGTGAGCGCGATGCCGAACGCGGCCTCTTGCAGGCCGTGCTGCAACTTGTGGTGGCGCGACCTGTCGCGGTCTCGATGCTCGTGATCGCAGCAGCAGTCTTTGGCGTGCTGTCGTTGCAAAAGTTGCCGGTCGATCTGCTGCCCGAGATTGGCTATCCGACCTTGACAGTGCGCACCAACTGGCCCGGTGCCGCGCCTGAGGATGTGGAGGACCGCGTGTCGCGGCGTGTGCAAGAAGCACTCGCCACCTTGCCGCACTTGGTGCGCGCAACCTCGACCTCACGCGCGGAGACGAGCGATGTGGTGCTCGACTTCGAGTGGGGCACGGAGATGAGCTTCGCCGTGCAAGATGTGCGCGACAAGCTCGATGGCGTGTTCTTGCCGCAAGGTGTCGAGAAGCCGCTGATCTTGCGCTACGACCCGAACTTGGATCCGGTGCTGCGCTTGGCCTTGGTGCGCCCGCAAGGCGCGGGCGGTGGCGAGCGCGAGCTGGTGCAGTTGCGCTGGTTGGCCGAAGAACGCGTCGAGCGCGAGCTCGAGTCGTTGGCCGGTGTGGCCGCAGTGCAAGTGCGCGGCGGTCTCGAGGAAGAGATCCGTGTGCGCATCGATCCCTTCCGCATGGCGGCGCAAAAGCTGGATCCGGCCCTGGTGCCGACGCGCTTGGCGCAAGAGAACCTCAATGCGTCGGGCGGCTTGGTGCGTGAAGGCTCGACCGAGTACTTGGTGCGCACTCTCAATGAGTTCCGCGCCGTGGACGAGATCGCTGACTTGGTGCTCGAGCGGCGCAACGGTGCTGCGATTCGCATTCGCGATGTGGGCACAGTCGAGCGCACGCACAGAGAGCGCGAAGTGGTGACGCGCCTCGACGGTGGCGAAGCAGTCGAGATCGCCATCTACCGCGAAGCCGGCGCGAACATCGTGGAGCTCGTCGATGCAGTGCGCGCCAAGGTGCTTGGCACAGAAGCCCAGCGCAGTTGGTGGACCGAACGTGAGACACGCGGTGAGCGCGGCCCGCCGGGCTGGATGGAACGCGACAAGGCCCAATTCCTAGCCTTCCAATTGCGCAACGATGCGCGCATCGAAGTCTTGTCGGATCAGTCGACCTTCATTCGCGATTCCATCAAGGATGTGCAGGATTCAGCCTGGATTGGCGGCCTGTTGACGGTGTTCGTGATTTGGTTGGCACTGCGCCGCTTTGCGCCGACTTTGGTAATCGCGCTGTCGATCCCCATCTCGGTCATCGTGACCTTCGCGCCGATGCAACTGTACGGCGTGTCGCTGAACATCATGTCGCTCGGCGGTTTGGCGCTGGGCATCGGCATGATCGTGGATGCGTCCATCGTCGTGCTCGAATCGGTCATGCGCCGCCGCGAGTTGGGTGATGCGCCGTTGGAAGCCGCGGTCACAGGCACGCGCGAAGTGGCGGGTGCTGTGGTGGGCTCGACGCTCACCTCCATCGCGGTCTTTGCGCCGATTGTCTTTGTGCACGGCGTCGCAGGGCGTGTCTTTGGCGATCAAGCACTGACGGTAGTGGTCTCGTTGTTGGTGTCTTTGGTCGTTGCGGTGCTGTTCATTCCGGTGCTGGCCGGCTCACGCTTTGTGTCAGGCCTAGCAGCCGGCGAATCGAGCCCCGCACCGGTGGCCCCCACCACCACGCGTCGCAACCCACTCACACTCCTGTTCGCGGTGGTGCGTGGAGTGGTGCTCTTTGCCGGACTGCTGGCCAAGTTGTGCGGTTGGATCTTCCAGCCACTGCTGCGCGTGCACGATTGGTTGTGGGCGCGTGTTGAAGCCGCGTATCCGCGCTTGCTGGGCGCCGCACTCGATCGCCCATGGCTAGTGGTGTTGGTATCGATGGCCACACTGGCGGCCACCGTGATCCAAGTACCCAAGCTCGGTGTCGATCTCCTGCCCGAGATCCACCAAGGCGAGTTCACAGCCAAAGTTCAACTCGACGCAGGCACGCCGCTGTCGGTGACCGACACAGCTCTGGCGGAGATCGATGCCGCTGTACGCAAGCTGGAGGGTGTAGAGCTGACCGCACTCGTAGTAGGTGTCGAGCGTGATGCGCTCACGACCGAGGCCGAAGGCAAGCACACCGCGCGCTTGACCGTGCGTTTGCAAGCCACGCATGCCACGCCGGCGGCCGAAGAGCTCGTGCTCGAACGCGTGCGCGACACCATCTCCGCTCACCCTGCTGTGCGCGGTGTGCAGTTCACACGCCCCACGCCTTTCGCATTGGAAGCACCAGTCGAGGTCGAAGTGCTGGGCTGGAATCTGGAAGACATCCGCATCACAGCCGAAGACGTGGCGCGTCGTCTCTCGGCGATCGAAGGTCTCTCGGATGTGCGCACCAGCTTGCGCACAGGCAACCCGGAAGCACGCATTGTCTTCGATCGCGAGAAGACTTTGGAGTACGGCCTCGATTTGCAGCGCACCAGTGATCTGGTGCGCGATGCCGTGCTGGGCAAGGTAGGCACACGCTTCGTTGATGGTGATGACCGCATCGATGTGCGCGTCCTGGGTGACGAGTTCGTACGTTCGGACTTGGAGCAAGTGCTGGAACTGGTCGTGAACCCGACCGCGGATCGTCCGGTGCGGCTGCGCGATGTGGCCCGCGTCACCGTGGTGGACGGCCCAGCCGAGATTCGCCGCATCGGCAATACGCGTGCGGCTGTGGTCGGTGCGGCCGCGGCAGGTGACGACCTTGGAGGCATTACCGCGCGTGTGGAAGCAGCCCTCGCCGACCTCAAGCCGCATGGCGATGCGATCGTGCAGATTGGCGGCCAAAAGCGCGAGATGGAAGTCGCGCAAGAGTCGATGCGCTGGGCGCTGCTGTTCGCGCTCTTCTTGGTGTATGTGGTGATGGCCGGCCAGTTCGAGTCGTTGCTGCAGCCGCTGATCATCCTCGTCACCGTACCGCTCGCCTTCGTGGGTGTGGTGTGGACCAACCTCGCGTTGCACATCCCGCTTTCAGTGGTCGTGTTCATCGGGTTGATCCTGTTGGCCGGCATCGTGGTGGCGAATGCGATCGTGCTCATCGACCGCATCAACCAAAACCGCGCCAACGGCCTAGGTGTGCGCGAAGCCGTCATGGAGGCCGGCGCGACGCGCCTGCGTCCGATTTACATGACAGCCAACACCACCGTCATCGGCCTGCTGCCCATGACGGGTTGGTTTGCGTGGGTGCCCGTGGTCGGCGCTATGGGTGCCGGAGCGGGCGCCGAGTTGCGCGCCCCCATGGCCATCACGGTCGTCGCGGGCCTGACGAGCTCCACTCTGCTCACGCTGGTGGTCGTGCCGGCCGTCTACCGCCTGCTCTACCGCCGCGAGGAACGCGCATGACAGCCCATCGTTTTCATGCGCAACTGGTCGGACGACCGGTCCTGCTGTTGGTGCTGTTTGCCACGGTCTTGGTCGTGGGCGTGGCGTCGTATTGGACCATCCCGTTGCAACTGATGCCCGATGGCATCAGCAACCCTGGCCTACAAGTATTTTTGACAAACCCCGGCGCCAGCGCGCAGGAGAATGAAGAAGAAGTGGCGCGCGTGCTGGAAGAGCAGTTCCGCACGCTGCCGGGCATCGAGGACATCGATTCCAACTCCTCGCAGGACCAAGTTGGCCTCTTCTTGCAGTTCCGTGCCGATCTGGACATGGACCTCGCCAAGGCCGAGGTGCGCGACCGCATCGAGCGCGCCCGCGCCACCCTGCCGAGCGGCGTGCAGGAGATCAGCATCTGGTCGTGGAGCCAGAGTGAACTCCCCGCCATGTTCTTCGCCGTGCTCCATCCGGGTGACTCGGATCGCACGGACTGGTTGTTGGAGTCGGTAGTCAAGCGTCGCTTGGAAGCCGTTGACGGCGTGGGCCGCGTGGAAGTGTGGGGCGCACTGGAAGACTCGCTGCGCATCCTGCTGGACGAAGACAAGGTGCGTGCAGCCAACTTGGAGCTGAGCACCCTTGTGACGCGCCTGTCGGCCGACAACTTTGCCACACCGCTGGGCGAGATTGTGGACGGTGGCCGGCGCACGATGTTGCGCGTCGACATGCGCTGGCGTTCGCCCGAAGAGATTGAGCAGATTCCCGTAGGCGAAGGGCTGCGCATCAAGGATGTGGGCCGCGTCGTGGCAGTGAAGAGCGTGCGCGAGAACCTCTTCCGCATCGATGGCCGCTATGCGTATTACGGCGAGGTGCAAAAGGACGGTGCCGCCAACACCGTGGAGACTTGCGAACGCTTGCGCGCCGAATTCAAGGCGCTCTCGAATGACCCGC
>CAIKQM010000075.1 GCA_903829565.1 uncultured Planctomycetota bacterium | reverse complement strand
GTGGACGGGTACGCAGCCCTCGTACGCAGGCTCGCCTGCCCAACCTACGCCTTAGGTGGTGTGTTGCCGGCGCATGTTGCCGCACTCGTACAAGCGGGTGCCTATGGAGTGGCGACACTAGGTGGATGGCACCCGCGTGAGACAGGCACGGCTCCCGACACTCGACAGACTACAGGTCAAGCTGTGCAAGCGTATTTGACCGCACTGGAGACAAGCACATGAGTTGGAATGAAGCCCGTGTTCACGCCTGGCTAAGCCAGCAGCCTCGCCCGCAAGGACTCTACGGATCCGCGATGCACGATGCTGCGGTGCTCGAGACGATGAAGGGGCGCCCGACGGTGTGCGTCGACCAATGTGTCGAAGGCGTGCATGCCGTCGAGGGCATCGCTCCCGGCAAGCTAGCCGCGAAGGTTGTCTTGAGGACCTTGTCGGATCTGGCTGCTACTGCCGCCTATCCACGGGCGATCGTGCTGGGGATCGCGGCTCCGCGTCATGCTACGGACACGGAGTTGCGTGCGGCGATTCGCGCGGCGCGCAAAGCTGCGCAGGAGCACGGGTGTGATGTGGTGGCGGGTGACTTGAGCTCCACAGATGGACCCTGGCAGATCACAGCCTCCGCCTTGGGTGAATCGCTTTTGACAACTCCACCGGGGCGCGACCGCGCGCAAGCAGGGGATGCCTTGCTGGTCACCGGTGCTTTGGGGGGCAGCATCCTGTCGCGACATTTGAAGCCTGTGCCGCGCTTTGCAACTGGTCACCTCGCGATGGCGCATGGGGCACACGCACTCATGGATGTCAGTGATGGTCTCGTGCTGGATGCCAGTCGCATTGCAGCAGCCTCTCATGTGCAGGTGCGCCTCGAGCTAGCGCGCATTCCCGTGCATGCACACGCGCGCCAACTGGCGACCCGTGATGGCATGCCACCGCTGGAACATGCCTTACGTGATGGTGAGGATCATGAATTGCTCGTGTGCATCCCCGCAGCTAAGTCCGACAAGTTGTGCGCAGCCAGTGCTGCCGCAGGCGTGCCGTTGACGCGCATCGGTAGCGTGCACACAGGTCAAGGTCTCGTCTTGCAGCGGCATGATGGCACGCTCGAGCCTACGCGTCCCGCTACGGGAGGTTGGATCCATGGCAGTTGAGGTGCGCCTCACCACGCACAGCGAGGAGGAGACGGAAGCACTGGCGGAAGCGCTAGGTCTGCGCCTGTCTGCGCCGGCCTTGATTGCCTTGGATGGTGACTTGGGTGCCGGCAAGACTTGCTTTGTGCGCGGTCTGGCGCGCGGTTTGGGTGTGAAGGAGCCCATCAGCAGTCCGACCTACTCCCTGATGGCGCAGTACCGTGGTCGCGTGCCCTTTCTGCACATGGATGCGTGGATGGAGGGCCGCGAGCGAGCCTTCTTGATGGATGGCGGCAGCGAGCTGCTGGTGGATGCGGTCTGCGCGGTGGAATGGGCTGCGAAGGTCTCGGATGTACTGCCCGCAGCGCGCATCGAAGTGCGGTTGCGTGCGGTGCCCGGCGCGCCTGAAGAGCGGCTCATCGAACTGCGCAGCGTGGGCGGGGACGCTGGTCTCGATCACGCCCTACAGGAACTTGACCAGGGCGGTTGAGCAGACTGTGCGCTTGAGCGGGCGCGCATTGGTATCCTCCTAGCCGCTATGAACCTCTCCACGGCTAGCCTCCCTGCCTGCAGTCTGCTGTCGATCGCCACACTGGCCCCTGCAGCTTTGTCGATGGGCCGTTCCTACGCTGCAACGCAAGCCTCAAGCCCCACGCACTTGAGCGCCATGGAGTTGAGCGCCATGGA
The DNA here is from genome assembly GCA_903829565.1 of uncultured Planctomycetota bacterium. Taxonomy (GTDB): domain Bacteria; phylum Planctomycetota; class UBA1135; order UBA1135; genus SXXH01. The sequence continues at coordinate 4,119 of CAIKQM010000075.1, read as the reverse complement.
GTTGAGCGCCATGGAGTTGAGCTTGGAGGGCGCACAGGCGTTGGCCTTGGAGAAGAACCTCGGCCTGCAGATTGAAGCGTTGGCTACAGAGGCGGCGTTGTTCCGCTTCCGTGCCACGGGTGGTCAGTTCGATTGGACGGCCTCGTTGAATGCAGGTATCACGGACCAACAGATTCAGCCGGGCGACCTGTTCAGTGCGTCCGATCGCAACACACAAGAGTTGACTCTGGGCTTCAATCGCCCGCTGACTACGGGCGGTACATTCAGCGCCACGTTCAACACGAACAACCAAGTCACCAACAGTCCCTTTGCGGTCGATCCCACCTCGACCACGGACTTCGTGACCTTGGGCTATACGCAGCCTTTGTTGCGCGGAGCTTGGCGCGACTACGCGACCTCACGCCAAAAAGAGGGCGAGTACGATTGGCAGCGTCAAGGTGAGCGCGAGCGCCAAGCTCGTCAAAAGCTCTTGCTCGATGTGTCCAACGCGTATTGGGATCTGGTTGCCGCCAAGGCCGAGCTCGGAGTTGCGGAGTCCGGCGTGGATCTGGCGCGCAAGCAAGTCGACCAGAACCAGAAGCGCTTGGATGCAGGCTTGGGTGTGCAGAACGATGTGCTGCAGGCGGAGACCGAGCTCGCGCAGCGTGAGCAAGAGCGCTTGTTGGCTGACACGCGCTTGCGTGCGGCTTCGGATGCGCTCAAGCAGCTGCTTTTTCCCGGCAGTGATCGTGAGGCGTGGGCGCGAGATCTAGCACCCTCGACCGCCTTGCCGGAGCTGGTGGAGGGCTTGTACGTGCCCGAGTGGCAAGCGGCCTTGACCACCGCCATTGATCGTCGCCCTGAACTCAAGCAACAGCGCATCGGGATTGACTCAGCGGAAGTGCGTTTGCGGCGCGCGGACTCAGACAAGCTTCCGCAACTCGATATGGACCTGTCGGCGGCGAGTCAGGGCTACTCGATCTACTCGCAAGAGGCTTTCGAGACAGCCACTTCCTACGACTATCCCACGCTGCGTGGATTCCTGACCTTCAGCGTGCCGATCGGCAACACGACGGCCCGTTTCCAGCGTAAAGCAGCTTGGACAGATCTGCGCGCCGAGAAGTTGCGCTACGACCAGCTGGAAACCACCATTCTCGCCGATGTGCGGGATGCTGTGCGTCAAGCTCAGTACCAGATTGAAGCGGTGAAGGCGGCCAAGAAGAGCTTGGAGCTCGCGCGCGAGCAGTTGGAAGCAGAGAAGGCGCGCTACGACGCCGATCAATCGACCACCTTCCAAGTGCTGCAGTTCCAACAAGAGTACGTACGCTCGCTGTCGGCCGAAGTGTTGACTCGCGCCAACCTCGCCAAGTCACGCGCCCGCTTGGAGGCTGCTCAAGGCACGATTGGTGAGACCAAGGCCCCGTGAGCCTCTGGACGTCCAGCGCGCGTGCGCTGGCTTGCGCGATGCTGCTCGCGTTGGCTGGATGCACGCAGGAGTCAGAGACTCCTCAAACACAGCAGTCAGGTGCTGCGTCCACGTGGGAGCCTGCGTCTGATGATCGCCTCGCGGTACTCTTGGCGCGCACGAACTGTGGACCGTTTCTAGGTGACACAAGCAACCTGGTGCCGGTGCTGGTGCAGCGGCTGGTCGATGGCTCGCGCGACACGTTGCGTTGGGTGCGGCCCGAGTTGATGCAAGGCGGCACGGATACCGTGCTAGAGCTCGAACGCTTGATCGCGGCAAACATGGATCAGGTCGCGTATGCCGCACGCGTGGTGGCCGCGCTTGACATCTTGGGTTCCATGAGCGCGCCGGCGGGCAGGCCTGCAGCACTGCGTTGCCTCGCGCACCCCACGGACTCGGTGCGCATTGCGGCCCTCGCTGTGTTGCGCAAACATGCGCACACGGACGACTGGGACCGACTGCTTGGTCTGCGTGTGGGGGCCTCCGATGACTTGCTCTTGCATCTTCGGGCAGCGTTGCTGGCCTGTGATGCCGTGCGTGCGGGGCACATGGCTTTGGATGAGATCGTGGAAGGCCGGGCGGATGAGCGTCTGTGTGCGTCATTAGCGGCCGCTTCTGAGGCCAATCTAGTGGCACGTATGCGAGTGGTTCTCCCCGCAGCGCCAGCGACCGTACGCACCCATTTGCTAGCCGGCCTTGCACGCAACGGAGATGCGCAGGCCAAGGCAGACCTGCGTACACAGCTGACCAGTGCTAGCGCGGTCGAGCGTCAAGCTGCTGTGACTGCGATCGTCACGGCGGGGCTGGACGAGTTGTTGCTGTTGGCTGCGCGCGATGAAGATCCTGCGATTCGTTTGATCGTCGTCAAGCAGCTTGCGCCCATGCAGCACAACGGCGCGCGTGACGTCGTACGCGACGCCCTCGATGACACAGCTGACGATGTGCGCCTTGCGGCACTGGAGGCCTTGGCGGCTGTGAGTGACCCTCAGGCTCTGGACACCGCTTTCACCATGTTGGACTTGAACCCAGTCGCGCGCACCACGGCGCTGCGAGCGGTTCGTCCAGCCTTGTTGACAGAGGCTCCCGTGCGCGCGCGCTTTCTGGAACGCGTGCTTGCTCAACGCCCAGCGGCAGATGGTCCTGGTGCGCGTGAGGTGGATCGAGCCCTCGCCCTGATTCCCGATAGCGCTGCCGCAACCTTCTTGATGGAGCAGGCTGTGACGGCTCAGGCCGTGATCCAAGGTGTGCCCGCTCATCGGTGGTATGCCGAGCTGGTAGGCGGGATGGGTGCGGCGGGCTTGTCCGTGCTGCTTCAGCGCTTGACGCTCGAACAAGACCCCGAGCGGCGCTTGGACCTCATTTGGGCCTTGTCGTTTGGTCGTGATGAGGCCGCTCGTCAGGCATTGCTGCAGATTGTGGATGGCGAAACCAGCCATCCGTATGACATCTTGATGGCGGCTGATCTGCTCGTGCGCTTAGGACCGGCGATGGAGCATGCCCCGCTACTCAAGCGTGCGGCATTGAAGCTCCCACCCTCTGATGCGCGCGCTGCGCTCAACTGCTTGCTGTGGGACTCCTACGCTATGACGCGCTCGCCGCGCTGATCTGCGCAGCCCTTTGCGGGGCCTGTGGTGATGACGGCATGTCGGTGCCCAGCGCTTCACAGTCGCTGGGCGAACCCTTGCCCGCGGCCGCGGCCCAGTTGAAGGGACGCACACGGCCCCGTGATCCTGCCATGCAGCAATGGCAGAACCGTTTGGATCCCGTGGCGGACGGTTGGCCCGACGAGGCGTGGGCCGAGGAACAGGAGCGCACTCTAGCGCGTGAGTTCACTCGCCTGTGGAATCCCGTTCTTCCCTTGGAGGACGTGTCGCAAGTACTTGACAGTCTATCCGGACATAGCTTGCAGCCCGAGGTGCGCACGCAGGCTGACTTGCAGCTGCGCCTCTATCGGACGCAGGCTAGTGCTACACCGGTCGACTTGCGGACTTGGTGTGTTCAAGTGCGCAGCGAAGCCCCCGCTGTACAGCCGCGCGTAGAGTTGGAGTTGGAGCGCGTAGAGCGTACCGACACGGAACGCGTGGGCTCCGGTTGGTTGCGAGCCGTTTGGGACCCCGGTCAAGCCGGCGCCAGCCGCAGGCAAGTGTCCGTTTGGTTTGACTGGCGCTGTGCCTACGCGGTCGATGCACGCGTGCATGTGCAAGTGCAGCGCATGGATCAGGTGGACGCTCCTGGCTCCGCGGCGTTCAAGGATGTGACGACTGCGCTTCTGCCGGCGTCCACACACGCGGACCTGACGCTTGGCGAGCTCGAACGCGCAGGCACACGCGATCGACTGGCAGGGGACTCTTGGCTTGCCATGTGCGGTGCGGCCCTCGCAGATTTCGATGGTGATGGCTTAGAAGACCTGTATGTAGCCCGCACCGGAGGACTCCCGAACTGGCTCTTCAAACGCCTGCCTAGTGGCGCCTTTGCCGAAGTGGCGCGCGAAAGCGGTGTCGCGTTCTTGGATCCTTGCACCGGTGTGTGCGCGGCTGATTGCGACGGTGACGGTTTCACGGACTTGATCGTGGCTACGGGGAATGCGCTGTTGCTGTGCTGGAACGATGGTCGTGGTCGGTTTTCGCGCATCACGCCGTTGTCTACGGAGGTGAGCGGGCCGGAGATCTACTCCG
>CAIKQM010000074.1 GCA_903829565.1 uncultured Planctomycetota bacterium | reverse complement strand
TCGTGCGGCGAGAGCGCGCGGGGCGAGGCGGCAAAGGGGTGACCGTGGCCGAGGGGGGTGGCTTGGCGGCCGTGGACTTGGCGGAGTTGGCCCGCGAGGCGGCGAAGGCGCTGGGGACGGGGGCGCGGGTGGAGGAGGGGCGGTTGGTGGTGCAGGGGGAGATGAGTGAGCGGTTGAAGGGGTGGTTGGAGGGGCGGGGGTTGGGGCCGGTGACGCTCGGGAACTGAACTCGATACTGGTCCAGACCAGTGTGCACGACTGGTGCGCGGCAAGCTGGCTTCTTGGGCTCGTAGGGGCCGCTGCGGGTTGAAACGGCGCAAGTGCCCCGAATTCTTGTCGCCAAGCCTCGGCGTGGAAGGTTGCGCTCGATGATGCCTCGCCTGCCTACGCAGGTGGCATTAGGGCGCTGGAGGCCTCTGGCGAAGCCCCACGGCCAGGTGATGCCTTCCTAGGCAGCGTCGCTTGTGTCCAGGCGTCCCTAGATTCGGGTTGTTCGTACACAGCCCGAACACAGCGCCCCAAGGTCGTGCACACTGACCTACGCCAGTATCACCGTGGGGTTCGAATCCTCGCGATCGCCACCCTCGTACCCACCTCCAGCCCCTCCACCTCACACTCCTCGCCCTCCCGCGCCTCATGCACCCACAAGCTATGCCCCACCCCCAACTCAAACGCCTCATCCTCCCCCGGCACCCGCACCCGGCACGCGCCCTCCACCACATGCAAGAAGGTGTGCTCCGGCTCAAGGGCCTCAACTGACCGTCTAGTTCCTAGCATCAGGAGCTCGAGCGAGCCCTCGGCGCGCCCGCGCCGCATAAGGATGTTGAGGTCGTCAATGGGGCCGCCTTCCAGCAGCGCGGTGGTGTCCCACTCGCCTGCGAAGCGCCAAACTTCGTTGCGGCGCAGGCGGCGGCGGGGGCAGGCGTTGCCGTGGTCCAGCACCAGTCCTTCGCCGGCCAGAACGACCAGCAGGCGGTCGTAGCCCTCAAAGCGTGAGAAGGGGCCACCCTCGCGGAAACTGGCCTTGGCGATGCGCCAGTCGCCTTCGCCGCGTGCAAACACGGCCTCTTGGGGCCAGATGGCGAGTTCGTGACTGGTGCCTCGGCCGTTCTTCCACGGCATAGAAACCATGTCCTCAGGGGCAAGGTGCAGGCAATTCATTCGGGCCTCGGTTGGCATGTTACCCGCAGGTAATATCTAAAGTAGTGCCTTTTGGGGTCGATTCGTAAGAAGTGACAATAGAAAATCCTAGTTTGTTTGATCCAAAATTGGGATTGGTACATATTTTTCCTGTACCCATCGTGCTGATCGGGAGGCCTCCTCAGGCCTTTCGTGGCAGCGTCCCTCTCTACCAGTCACTACCAACTCCCCAAGGTAGACATGACAGCCTCTCCCCGATCCGCCTTGATCGCAGCCGCGATCCTGGCCTCTGTAGCAGCCGCCAACGAGGGCATCCCCTCCGGCGGCCGTCCCTCGCCTTTGTTCGGCGCGCAGCCCTTCACGCAGCAGATGCTGATGTTTGAAGAGTTTGGCACCGACGAAGTTCCGGCCACGTGCCCCACGACGGGCCCGGGCCTCCCTTGTCCGCCGGACGGCGTCAGCTGCCCCAACGGCACCGACCTCGATGCCCTCCTGTGCAGCGGTCTGCTCTTCCCCGAGCCGACTCAGGTCTGCGACGAGGCCCTCGAGAACCCTTGGAAGACGCGCATCGAAGAGGTGCTCGGCCGTCAACTCGACACGCCCCCCTGCGATTCGCGTCCGCCCGGCGAAGGTTGGTCGCACCAGCGTTGGGACGAGTTCAAGCCCGTCGACTGGTTCCAATCTGCCCAAACGGGCGCACGCCGCAACAGCGGCTTCCGCGACGCCCGCCAACGCCACGGCTACTCCGTCGGCGAGTTCGGCCCGGGCGGTCTGTACCACAACACCGTCGGTGCGCCTGGCTTCGAAGGCACCACCAATGGCATCGACGTGCGCATCCACCCGAACATGCCGATCCAAGATCCGCGTGCTCTGTGGACATTTGACGGCACGATCCCGGCCAAGCTGCTGCAAGCACGCTACGGCCGGCCGATCCTGTTCCGCCACCACAACGCGTTGCCGATCGACCCGGCCGCGAACATGGGCTTCGGGATGCACACCATCTCGACGCACGAGCACAACGGCCACAACCCGGCCGAAAGTGACGGCTTCGCGCACGCCTTCGTCTTCCCGGGCCAGCACTGGGATTACCGTTGGCCGATGATCCTCGCGGGTCACGACACGATCAACACCGAGGCCACCGATCCGCGCGCCGGCTACCCGGACGAAAACGGCGGCATCGTCAAGATCCGTGGCGACTGGCGCGAGACCGTCGGCACGCACTGGTTCCATGACCACATGGAGGACTACACGTCGCAGAACGTCTACAAGGGCAACGCGGCGATGATGAACTACTACTCCGCCCTCGATCGCGGCAACGAAGCGATCGATGACGGTGTGAACTTGCGCCTGCCCAGCGGTTCGGACCTCTCGTGGGGCAACCGCGACTACGACATCAACATCGTGTTGGGCGACAAGGCGTGGGACCAAAACGGCCAGTTGTGGTTCAACCACTTCCAGACGGACGGCTTCTTGGGCGACCAGCTGCTGACGAACTGGCAGTACAAGCCGTACATGGAAGTCCGTGCGCGCAAGTACCGCTTCCGTCTCTTGAACGGTTGCGTGGCGCGTTACCTCAAGCTCGGTCTGGTGAAGGCCGACGGCACGCCGGTGGCGTTCCACCTGATCGCGAACGACGGCAACATTCTGGAGCACGCTGTGGCTCTCGATGGCACGCTCGGCTCGCAACGCGGTGTCCTGCCGGTGCAGGCGATTGCCGAGCGTTATGACGTCATCATCGACTTCAGCCAGTTCCAACCTGGCGAGCAGTTGTACTTCGTCAACATCCTCGAGCACGCCAACGGCAAGCTGCCGAGCCGCGTGATCCCGATGAACCAAGTCTTGTCGGGTGCGTACTCGCCGGTGACGAGGGACGACAATGCCGATGGCGTTGCGGACCGTTGGGTCGATGGCGACCCCTGCGTCGGCAAGTTCATGGAGTTCCGCGTGCGTGAGTACACGGGCACGGACCT
>CAIKQM010000073.1 GCA_903829565.1 uncultured Planctomycetota bacterium | reverse complement strand
GACCTCCACGCAGCTGTCGACTGTGGTGACCAACTCACGCGTGGTGTCGATCTACGCAGGGCAGTTGTACACCTCGAGTGCAGTGCTCAACTTCCAAGGCGTCAGCAGCGTGGGGCTCGGCACACCGACCACCAGCGCGCAACCCATCACACTCTTGGCGGGCTTTCCCACCGCCATTGGTCCGTCCTCGTACGACTATTGCTTCGCCGATGCGGCGACGCTGTACGTCGCCGATGACCGCAGCATTGCCGCTGGCGGTGGTCTGCAGAAGTGGACCTACAACGGCACGGCGTGGACCTTGGCCTACACCTTGAACGCGGGCCTCACAGCAGGTCTGCGCGGTGTGACTCTTGTGCCCGGTTCGAACCCCGCTCAGTTCTATGCCACCAGTGCTGTTGCTTTGACGAAGCTCGTCACGGTCAGCGACACCGGTGCAGCGGCTCCTTTCACGGCACTCGTGAGTGCATCGGCGAACACCGCTTTGCGCGGCGTGCGCGTGTTGCCTGCATCGCAGCCGGCCGTTGCGTTCTGTTTCGGTGACGGCAGCGGCAGCGCCTGCCCCTGCGCGAACTCAGGTGCCGTTGGTGCTGGTTGTGCGAACTCCATCAACGCCAACGGCGCCACGCTGGCTGGTGCGGGCTTCGCCAGTCTGGCGGTGGACACCTTTGTGCTGAGCGGCGCAGGTATGCCCAACAGCTCTGCGCTCTACTTCCAGGGCACTGCACAGTCAGGAGCCGGTGCTGGTGTCGCCTTTGGCGATGGCTTGCGTTGCGCTGCAGGCACGGTCGTGCGCTTGGGTACGACAGCCAATGTCGCCGGCGGTTCGCAGTACCCGAATGCCAGTTCGAGCGTGCCCATCTCGATCAAGGGTGCGGTGCCTGCTGGTGCGACACGCACATACCAAGTGTGGTACCGCAACTCGGCTGTCTACTGCACAGCCAGCACCTTCAACTTGACCAACGGTGTCACGGTGACATGGTCACCGTGATGTAGGCGCGCTTACTCAGTGGGCTTCGAGCCAGTTGGCTCCGTGGCCCACATCGACTTTGAGCGGCACCTTCAACGGCACCGCGTGCTCCATGCGTTGCAGCACGAAGGGGATGGTCTCCTCGAGTTGAGCCACAGGCACTTCGAACACCAGTTCGTCGTGCACTTGGAGCAGCAGTTGCGCCTTCAAAGAGGAGACCGCAAGGTCGCGCTCCAAGTGAATCATGGCGCGCTTGATGATGTCGGCTGCTGAACCTTGCACAGGCGTGTTCACCGCCGCGTTCTCGGCGAACACACGCACGCGCGGATCCTCGGAGTTGATCTCGGGGAAGCGTCGCCGCCGGCCGAGAATGGTCTCCACATAGCCGTCCTTGCGGGCCGCAGCGAGCGTGCGTTCGATCCAACCTTTCACTGCGGGGAAGGAGGCAAAGTAGCGATCCACGAAGTCGCGTGCTTCGGGCACGCTGAGCCCTGTTTCCCGCGCCAGTCGTGCGGGTCCCATGCCATACAACAAGCCAAAGTTGATGGCCTTGGCTTGCGAGCGCATCTCACGCGTGACTAGTTCAGGCATCACACCGAAGATCGTGGCTGCCGTAGCAGCATGGATGTCTTTGCCTTCGGCAAAGGCCCGCGCAAAGCCAGGATCGCCGCACAGGTGTGCCAGCACGCGCAGCTCAACTTGTGAGTAGTCAAAGGAGACAAGCGTCCACTCGCCGTGTGCGTCCGGCGGGCGCGGCACGAAGGCCTTGCGAATGGCACGCCCGCGTTCGGTGCGCACAGGGATGTTCTGCAAGTTGGGCTCGGAACTGGCCAAGCGGCCGGTCGCAGCCGAGACTTGGCTGAAGCTCGTGTGGATGCGCCCCGTGGACGGATCGATGTACTCCGGCAGAGCGTCTACATAGGTGCCCTTGAGCTTCATCAACTCGCGCCACTGCAGCACAAGTTGGACGATTTCGATCTCGCCGTACGCACCTTCCAGTGTCTCGGCATCTGTGGCCCAGCCGGTCTGGGTCTTCTTGGGCTTGCGAGCCTTGCTGACCTCGTGGATCTTGAGCTTCTCGAACAGCACTTCGCCCAATGCCTTCGGGCTGTTGATGTTGAACTCCTCGCCGGCCAAGTGCTGGATGCGTGCTGTCAGTTCCGTCAGTTCAGCCTCCATCTCCTTGGCTGCTTGCGACAACAAGGCCGTGTCGACGCGGATGCCGCGCCGCTCCATGGCGATGAGCACCGGGATAAGAGGCATCTCCAACTCATGGAAGAGCTGCACCGCTCCGTGCTCGTCAAGTTCTTTGGACAACGGCTCCATGAGCCGGTAGGTCACATCAGCGTCCTCGCAGGCATACTCAGAGACCTTGGCCACAGGCACATCGGCCATGCTGATCTGCTTCTTGCCGCTGCCGATCAGGGCACTGGTCGGGATCTTGGCGATGTCAAAGTAGGTCAGAGCCAGCTCATCCAAGTTGTGCCGCCGCGAGGCTCCATGTGCGCAGAAGCTGGCGATCATCGTGTCGAAGTACGGCGCAGGCAGGTCCAAACCTGCGGCGCCATAGACGAGCCAGTCGTACTTCGTGTTCTGCCCACACAGCTGCACCTGCGGGTCGAGCAGCAGCGGCCTCAACGCATCAAGAATGGCGGGGGCTCCGCCCGGTAGCACCGGCGGCTCGGCCATGAAGGGGACATAGTATGCGCGCATGGGCTCGGCACTGAACGAAGCGCCTACGATGCGTGCACGGCGCGCGTCCAACCCCGTGGTCTCTGTGTCAATGGCGATGCGCTTTTTGGCGTGCAGGTCGGCGAGCATCGCCGAGAGCATCTCAGCGTCCTTGACCAACACATAGTCGCGCGCTTCCGGAGGCCGGTCCGCCTTCTGCACCTTGGCCGCGAGCGACTGAAAGCCCAGCTTGTGAAACAGCGCCAGCAGTTCCTTGGCATCCGGCTTGGCCGCATGCAGCGCGTCCAGGCCCGGATCCAGCGGCACATCACAGCGGATGGTCACCAGCTCGCGCGAGAGCAACAGGTTCTCCTTGTCGCGCTCGATGTGTTCCTTGGCCTTGCCCTTGACCTTGTCAAGGTTGGTTAACAGGGCCTCGACGCTGCCGTACTCTTGCACCAGCTTTGCAGCACCCTTCTCGCCAATGCCTTGCACTCCCGGCACATTGTCAGAGGCATCACCCATGATGGCGAGCACATCGATGACTTGCGCCGGCGCGCAGCCGAACTTCTCCTTCACCGCTTCTTCGCGTTCGATGATGAGGTCGATGCCCGGCTTGAAGACGTTGTACAGCGCGACATGCGGCCCGATCAGTTGCATCAAGTCCTTGTCGCCCGTGACGATCATGACCTCATCGCCACGCGCCGCGGCCTGTGTGGCGAGCGTTCCAATCACATCGTCCGCTTCAAAGCCGCGCACCTCATACAACGCGATCCCATACGCACGCACCACGTCGCGCAAGATCTCGTGCTGGTGCACCAACTCTTCGGGCATCTTCTGGCGCGTGGCCTTGTACTCGTCGTAGCGGTGGTGGCGAAAGGTCTTGCCCGGCGGATCAAAGGCCACGCCGATGGCATCCGGCTGCTCTGTTTCCAGAAGTTTCTTCAGAGTTGTGGTGAATCCGTACACGGCGCCGATCGGCTTACCCTCGGGTGTCGTAAGTCCCGAGCGTTGCAGCGCGAAGTGCGCGCGATAGGCGAGTGCGGTGCCGTCGAGCAAGAAGATGCGTGCCATCGCGAGCAGGATACGGCTTGGAAGTAGCACTGCGCGACTTGCGCGTTGCCCAGAAGTGGCGAGAATTGTTCGGCAGGCCTCGCCACATGAACTCCAATACCCCCCTCAGCGCCTTGCGCAGCGCGTGCGCACTCCTCTTGATCTCGGGTGCTTTGCAGGCCCAAACCTCGGCTCACGTCACGGATTGGGCCGAGTCGCAACGCATCCTTCCGGCTGAGTTGGCCTTCTTGCAAGGCACGGGGCGCGCCATCGCGGTGGATGGAGGCCGGATGGTGCTCGGTGACCCTGCTGATGATGAGGGCAACTTGTCTGGCGTGGGTTCGGTGAGTTGGTTCGAGCGCGTGGGCGAGACCTATGTGCTGCGCGAGCGGTTGCGCGCTGCTCAGCTGGCAGCGGGCGACTTCTACGGCAGTGCGGTTGACCTGCAGGGCCTCGTGCTGGCTGTGGGAGCTCCGCAAGCGGACTTGGGTGCCGTGCAGGATGCAGGTGTGGTCGAGCTGTGGTCGACGGCGGTCAATCCCGCCACGCGTCTGATCACCTTGTCCGCGCCGCAGCTTGCAGGTGCCGAGTTCGGCGCAGCGGTCAGCCTTGATCTGCCGCGCATGGCAGTCGGTGCGCCGGGTGAAGATGGTGGCCGCGGCGCTGTCTACTACTTTGGACAAGTGGGCGGCGGCTGGGCATTGCTAGAGCGCTTGCAGCCTGCGGAGCTCCAGCCTGGTGACCGTTTTGGTTCGACCGTATCGGCACAAGGGAATCGTGTGGTTGTCGGTGCACCGCAACGTGCGCAGGGATCCTTGGTCAATGCTGGCGCGGTGTACATCTACGATCAGTCGCTGCTTGGTTTGCAGCTCGGTGCGCGCTTCGATGGCAGCGCAGCGGATGCGCGTTTGGGTGAGAGCATCAGCCAGGATGCCGTGAGTGTGGCTGCTGGAGCTCCCGGTGCGAATGAAGTGCGCCTGTGGGAGGGTGGCGTGGGTACGTATTCCGCCAGTGCAACCCTGACAGGTTCTGTGCCGGGCGCCGCCTTTGGATCGGCCGTAGCCCTGAACAATGGTCTGCTCGCCGTCGGCTCGCCCGAGGACAGCTCCATCGTGTTCCGTTCCGGCAGCGTGCAGTTGTACGCACGCGCTGCAGGCGCTTGGTCTCCCCTGGCCACACTGCGCGCAGGCGGCTTCCAAACGCTGTATGGCTCGGCCATCGCGTTGGGCGATGAGCTGGTGCTGGGCGGAGCTCCCGGGATGTTTGGAGGCGGCTTCTTTAGTGTCGGTGGGGGCGTCGTGCACGAGCCGCGCTTGCAACGACTGTGCAGTGGTTCGCAAGTGCCGTGCCCGTGCAACTCGGGTAGCTATGGTTGTGTCAATTCTACTGGACAGGGCGCGCGCCTTGACGGCAGCGGCGCCACCAGCCTCGTGGCGGATGGACTGACCTTGCAGGCCAGTGGTTTGCCCAACGGTTTCTGTGCGCTCTTTCAGGGCACCGAGCGCAGCATCCCGACCGCCTTTGGCGATGGAGTCTTGTGCGTGGGTGGCACACTCGTGCGCTTGGGCGCTGTCAGGGCTCAGGCGGGTGTAGCCTCGTGGCCGCCGGCAGGTACGACGCCCTTGGCTCAGCTAGGTGCTGTAGCGGCCCCAGGCGTGCGCCTGTACCAAGCGTGGTACCGCGACGGCGTGCCGGGCTTCTGCACGGTTGCGTCGTTCAACACGACCGACTCCGTGCGCGCAGTCTGGCGTCCGTAGGCAGAAGTTCGCACCATAGCCGCCTCCTATGGCGAGCCTGTGCACTCTCAACCTGAACGGGATCCGCTCGGCGGATCGGCGTGGCTTCTCGCGTTGGCTCACCAAGCACAAGCCGGACTACTTGCTTGTGCAGGAGTTGCGTGCGCAGGAGGGCGATGTAGAGGAGCACTTGCTGCAGCCGGAGGGCTACTCCGGTGCCTGGGTGACCGCGGTGAAGAAGGGCTATAGCGGAGTCGGTGTGTACTCGCGTGCTTGTCCAGAGAAGTTGACGCGCGGCCTGCCCTTTACCCACTTGGCGGACGAAGGCCGCGCGTTGCGTGCCGACTACGCGGGCTTCAGTCTTGTCTCCTTGTACGCGCCCAGCGGCTCCTCCGGTGAGGTACGCCAAGCCGCCAAGTTCCGGTTCCTGGATGAGCTGGACCCTTGGTTTGATGCGCTGGCCAAAGAGCGTAGGCCTATCGCCGTCTGTGGCGATTTGAACATCGCGCCTACGGCCAAGGACCTTGCCCGGCCCAAGCAGAACGAGAAGAACTCGGGCTTCTTGCCCGAGGAACGTGCTTGGTTCGCCAAGTTGTTGCAACGCGGTTGGACGGACGTGGTGCGGCGTCACAATCCCGATCATGAGGCGCTCTGGTCGTGGTGGTCCAATCGCGGCCAAGCGCGTGAGAAGGACATTGGTTGGCGCATTGACCATGTGCTGTGCAATGACGCCTTTGCGGCTCTTGTGACCGGCGCGTCCATCGACAAGAAAGCTGGACTGTCGGACCACGCACCTGTGTGGGTGGAGTTCCGCGCGCCGTGATGCTGTACATCGCCTGGTCGCTCTTGATGACGGGTGATGCACCAGAGGTGGGGCGTCCTGTAGCTGCAGTTGTGCGCATTGCGACTCCACCGCAAATCGACGGCCGCTTGGATGATGCGTGTTGGTTGGAGGTCCCGCCGATTCCCGAGCTTGTGCAGATGAACCCGCGCGTGGGGGTGCCTGCGACCGAGGCTACCGAGGTGCGCATCGCCCATGATGGGCGCACGCTGTACTTGGCGATCCGTTGTTATGACAGCGAGCCCGAGAAGATCGTGGCCACGCAGATGGTGCGCGATGCCGAGCTATCGCCGGATGATCGCGTCGAGCTGTGGTTCGACACCTTCCGCGATCGGCGCAACGCCTACTTCTTTCAGGTTTCGGCCGCCGGCTCGTTAGGTGATGCGCTGTTGTCGCGCGGCGGCAGTGGCTTCAACAAGCCGTGGGATGGCATTTGGTCCGGCAAGACAGCGCAAGATGAGCTTGGTTGGACTGCTGAGCTCGCCATTCCTTTTGACACTTTGAGCTTCGATCCCAGCGCGGATGTGTGGGGCTTCAACCTCAATCGCGTCGTGCAGCGCAAGTTGGAGGCAAGCCGCTTTGCGGGTCACAAGGAGCAGGATAGTGCCTACCGCATGGCGTCGGGTGGCGACCTCGCCGGTCTTGCGGGTGCCGAACATGGCCTAGGGATCGACTTTGCCCCGTTCTACGCCGCCGAGTATGTGCGCGAGAGCTCCACCGACTCCGATCTGCGCGGTGAGCCGGGCTTTGACCTGTTCTGGCGCTTGAGTCCGGGCGTGCAAGCCGCCTTGACAGTCAATACGGACTTTGCAGAGACCGAGGTTGACGACCGTCAAGTTAACTTGACGCGCTTCCCCCTGTTCTTTCCGGAGAAGCGCGACTTCTTCTTGCAAGATGCGGGCGTGTTTGAGTTCGCTGACCTGGGCAACAGCTTGGTTCCGTTCTTCTCGCGCCGGATCGGCTTGGTCGGTGGTGCAGAGGTGCCGATTCAAGCGGGACTCAAGCTGACGGCGCGCACGGATGAGTGGAACATCGGCGTGCAGGATGTTCAGACGGAAGCTACGACGGTGGATCTCGACAAAGACCGTGTGGAAGATGACTTAGGGTCCCAGAATCTCTTCGCAACACGCGTAGCTCGTAATCTGGGTGCGCAGTCCACGCTTGGATTGGTCGCGACAGCGGGTGATCCACGAGGCGAACGCGATGACTCGCTAGTCGGAGCGGATCTCAATCTGCGCACGAGCAACTTTCTTGGTGACAAGAACCTGCAAGGCTCCAT
>CAIKQM010000072.1 GCA_903829565.1 uncultured Planctomycetota bacterium | reverse complement strand
CCGCGGGCTCACGCAGGCGACAACGCACAGGCGCACGCGCAAACACCGGTGCATGTGGCAGCGACCCCCACCGCAGCGGCGCAGGTTGCGGTGCATGTGCGGCCCGAAGTGGTGTATGTGCTCGGCGCACGCGAACCGCGCCGCGTGCGCGCCTTGGCCAGCGTGGCGCCTGTCGTGCGTCATGTGCAGGACCATGTGCCCTTCTGCCCCGGGTTGAACAAACTGGTGCAACCCGCAGCCGGCGCCACCACACCTGTCAGCTGCACGGAACCTGTGGGCGTGGCTTGCGTGCGGCGCGTTTGGCTTGCTAACGGTTGCGCGTGCCTGAGCGCTTCCGAAGGTCTCGCGACGGTGCTGCACCGCATCGGGGCCACGCTGCGCGGCTTGGACACGCTGCGGCGTGTGCGCGGCATCGTCGTGGCGTCGAATTGGATGCGCCAGCAACTGCTGCAAGCCGATCTGCCGGCGGAGCGGCTGCATACGATCCCCTACTTCACATGGGCAGCATCGCGTGCCTTAGCACCGGCCGCGTTGCCTGCGGAGTTGGATGCGTGGCTGACAGCACACCGCGGACGCGTGGTGTTGGCTGCTGCGCGTTTGGTCAGCCCGGACAAGGGCATCGAGTACTTGCTGACAGCGCTTGGCAAGCTGCGCTCGGATGCGGTGCTGTGCATTGCGGGTGATGGTCCTGCGCGCGCGTGGCTGGAAGAGAAGGCGCGCGCCGAAGGACTGGCGGCACGCACACGCTTTGTGGGTGCGTTGAGCACACACCACATGGAAGCGCTCTACCCGCGCTGCGAGTTGGTGGTCTTTCCCTCGGTGTGGGACGAGCCCTTCGGCTTGGTGGGCATCGAGGCCATGGCGCACGCACGCGCCGTGCTCGCCTTCCAAGGCGGCGGCGTGGCGCAATGGCTGGACCACGACAGCACGGGCCGCCTGGTGCCGCGTGCCGATACGGATGCGTTGGCGCGCGAGATGGATGCGCTCATGGCACAGCCTCACCTGCGCTTGCGCTTCGGGCGTGCCGGTGCAGCACGGGTCGAGCAACGCTTTCGCGCGCCCGCGCATGCCGAGCATTTGGAACGCGTGCTTGGCGCGTGCTAAGGCTGCGCTTCGGACAAGAGATCGCGCAACGAACGCCGCGGCTGCGTGCGCTTGGCACGCGCCTTGGCAGCCGCCGTAGCATCGTCACAAGCCAGTACGAGTGCTGTCAGCGTGGCGCGGTCACCGTGCTGCAACGCATCCAACAGACGCTCTTCCAAGGCTTGGAAGTGCTCATCCAACAGATCCTCATCGGCGTGCTTCCAAGCGCACACCAACAAGTTGCGCTCGATCCACAAGCGCACCCAAGCAGCAGGCACGCGTGGTCCAATGCTGCCGCGATGATCGTGCGAAGCACGACTGTCAGGACAATAGGCAATGCGCCGGCCTTGCGCACGCCACTCCAACCCTTGGTCCAAGTCTTCCAGATAAAAGGGCGCGTACAGCGGATCGTGTCGTTGACGCAAGAACTCGGCACGCCGCACCAACGCTGCACCACCCAAAGCAAAGGCTGCCTCCGCAGGCTCGTGGCTAGCATCCTCGGGACGTGTGCCATGCTCACGCATCACCAAACGCCCATTGCGCCATTGCGGCACGAGCAAGGTCTCGACATGCGACGGATCACCGCACAGCACGGTGCGTCCCACGGCGGCCACTACATGCGTGTCCTCCATGGCCGCAACCAACGGTGCTAGAAAACCAGGCTCCACACGCACATCAGGATTGAGCAGGTAGACCAAGTCATGCGCCGCGGCCTCGACACCGCTGCGCGCAGCAGCGGCATAGCCGCCATTCTCTGCACGCACCACGCAGCGCACATCGACGCTGGCTGCATCAAAGGTCGCCGGCGGCGGGAACTGTTGCGTGAGCCACGGTTCCAACACACCGCTACCTGTGTCATCGACGACCACCACTTCGTCGCCTACGTTGCGCGCGCGCAACTCGGCCAAGACTGCGGGCAGATGAGCCGCCAGCAAAGCGCGATCATCCAGCGCAGGAATGACGATGGTGACGGGCTTGGTCATGCGTGCTCTCCAGCTTGTGGCCAGCGCAGCACCCACTGGCGCAAGTTGCGACCGACGAAGGCAAAGCGCACGCGCGAGAGGGACTCGCGCACGGCCTCCATCTCGGCTGTGCGCCATTCCACTTCCACTTGCAAGTTCGCGAGCGCCTCTTTGGCGCGCTGCAGGTGTTCGCGCGTGGTGTGATGAGCCTGACGCTCGGCCTGCACGCTGCGCTCCAAGTCCGCGCTGCGGGCTTGGGCGTGCTGCAGTGCTTCGTCGCGTGCCGTCTCTCTGCCACGACGCCACTCCACTTCCGCCTGCAAGGCCGTGACTGCTTGTGTGGCTTGCACCAGATGCAAGCTAGTCTGCGCGTGTTCCACCACTTGGCTACGCAACAGCTCCAGCTCCGCTTGCACAGCCGCGAGAGCTTGGCTGGCCTGCTGGGCCTGTTCGCGTTCCGCTTGCAGTGCGTGCTGGGCAGTCTCCGCACGCCAGCGGGCTTCCGCATGCACGGCCGCCAGTTCGGCGCGCAACGCGGCTTCCGTGCCGGCGCGCCATGCTAGCTCGGTGCGCAACGCCTCCAGCTCGGACGACACAGCTGCGGTGCTGTGCTCCAACAGGTGCTGCAACTCAGCCGTGCGCGCGCGCTCGTGCTGCACGCGTGCCAAAGCGGTTTGCACGATCGCCAGAGGCGCGCGCTCCGTGCCCAACAGCTGCTTGCGTGCCTTGGCCAGGCTCTCGACTGCACGCGCCGCCAAGTCGTCATGCGAAAGACTGTCCAGTTTGGCGATGCGCGCACCCACGGCATGCACGGTCGCGGGGAGCGTGAGCGCGCTAGAGGCTTGGGCGCGCTCGGCTTGCATGCGCGCCATGAGCTCCAAGCACGCGCCGGCTTCGTGCTGAATGGAAGCGGGCGCCACACAGCGCGACGCCATCTGCGTCACCAAGTCAGGCTCGTCGCGCAAGCGCAGCAACGCCGCTCGCAAGGCAAGCGCATCCGACGGAGGCACCAACAAGGCTTCGCGACCATCGACGACCAACTCGGACACTCCCCCTACAGCGCTCGCCACGATGGCGCGCCGCGCGGCGCGCGCTTCGAGCAACACAAAGGGAGCGACTTCGGGCCAGCGCGAAGGCATCACCAAGACTGCAAAGCGACTGAACGCCTCCGCGATTGCCGACGGCTCGTAAGCCCCGATGAGTTCGCCACCCACGCGCTCGATGCGCGTGCGCACCTCGTGCAGGCGTTGCGGATCATCCGTCGTGCCAAAGACGCGCAGTGCAAAGCCGCTCTGTCCTTCCAGCGCGGCTAGCAACACATCGAGACCTTTGTGAGGCGCCAAGGTGCCCACAAAGCCCAACGACAGCGGTGTGGTTGGGGCCGCGGGCACGGCCTCCAAGCCACGCTCCTCGATCCCGCACGGCAAGACCTCGACAGGACACGGCAGACCGGCGTTGCGCAGCACCGCAGCCAGCGTGTGTGTAGGCGCCAGCACCAGGTCCACACCGCGCACGGCCTCGCGCCGCCGGCGCTCCAAGGCACGGCGCGCCTCCACGGCGCTGCGGAAGGTCGCGCCATCAATGCCAGACGCATGCAGTGCATCGGCATCACCGTCAAGCATAGTTGACAGGGCTTGCAAGTGCTCGGCAGTTGCCAGCTCGGGCGCGATGGTGCCGCCCAAGCCGGG
>CAIKQM010000071.1 GCA_903829565.1 uncultured Planctomycetota bacterium | reverse complement strand
CGGGCAAGACCACGCTGCTCGATGTGTGCGCGGGGATCCTGCCGCCTACACAAGGACAAGTCAGCACCGGCGAAACCGTGCGTCTCAGCGTTTTGACACAAGGACGGCGCTTCGCCGATGAGTCGACGAGTGTGCTCGAGGAGCTCGCCGGGCGCAGCGATCAAGTCGAAGTGGGCGGTCGCTCTGTGCGCGCGGAAGCGTATCTCGAGCGCTTCCTCTTTCATGGTTCCAAGAAGCACGCGCCCCTCTCCACCTTGTCCGGTGGCGAGCGCGCGCGTGTGTGGCTGGCGCGCTTGTGCACCCAAGACGCGAACGTCCTCGTGCTCGACGAGCCCACCAACGATCTGGACCTGTCCACGCTGCGCGCGTTGGAGGCAGCGCTAGCAGAGTTCGAAGGTGCCGTGCTGGTGGCCAGCCACGACCGCTGGTTCTTGGACCGCGTGTGCACGCGCGTCGTGATTGTGGAGCCCGACGGCACGCTGCGCATGGGCGTGCAAGACCCGAGTGTAGAAGTCTCCCGGCTGGTGGCCGAACACGAAGCTCGCCGCGCCGCCGCCAAGCTGCTGAAGAACGCACCGGCCAAACCCAGCGCGACGGCAACGGCGACCGCTGCGGCCAAGAAGAAGGGTCTCGCCCCTTGGGAACAGAGGGAGCTGGAACAGTTATGGACCAAGGTCGGTGAGCTGGAGGCGCGCAAGGAGGCCCTAGATGCGCAGCTTGCCGCACCGGATTTGTGGAGTGGGCCGCGTGAGGCGGCGCAGAAGCGGGCGTTGGCGTTGCAGGGGGAACAGCAGCAGGCGGTGGAGGCGTTGGCGAAGGCGTGGGGGCGATTGACGGAGCTGGAAGAGAAGGCTTAAGCGATACTGGCCCCGATGAGTGTGCACGAGTCGTCAGGCGTTCACCCCCTCTAGGAGGGTCAAGAACAGGGGTTCGTCACGTGACTTGGGCAGACGCCGGGTTCTTTGCGCCAAGTCCCCTGCTGGTGATCTACGGTCGAACGGATCTGGCCAGGGCATGACTGGGGTCGTGGCCTGCAACGAGAGTCTCTCCGCTCGGCGCTGGGGCCTCTTTCAGGCCTCGGGCTGGAAGGCACCCAAAGTCGATAGACGCACGCGACCGCTGCACCGTCGCAGCATTCCTACTTTGCGTCTCGACGTGCTGCACAATCGGCTGGACCAGTATCACTCAGGACCGTCCGCCTGCAGCCGCGCCAAAATCAACGCCGCCAAATCCGGCGAAATCCCCGCCACCGCCGTCAACGCCCCCACGCTCGCCCCCGCCACCCCGCGCACCGACCCAAAGGCCTTCAACAACGCCTTGCGCTTCGCCGGGCCGATCCCGGGGATCGAGTCCAACTTGGAAGTCACCTTCCCGCGTTCCTTGCGGTGGTAGGTGATCGCAAAGCGGTGGGCCTCATCGCGGATGCGTTCGAGCAGGTGCTTGGCGGAGCTGTGCTCGGCCAGCACGATGGGGTCTTCGCGGTCGGGCAGGAAGACGCGTTCCTCGCTCTTGCCCTTCTTCTTGCCGCCCACGGTGCGTTCGGCGCGCGCTTTGGCGAGGCCGATCATGGGGACGTCGTAGGCCGAGGCCTCGTCGCGAGCTTCGAGTGCTTTCGCGAGTTGCATGGGGCCGCCATCGACCACCACGAGGTCAGGGAGATCATCATCCGTGACTCCGCGCGACAGGGAGCGCAACACAACTTCGCGCATGGATGCAAAGTCGTCTTGACCATCCACACCGCGCACCTTGAAGCGCCGATAGCCCGTCTTGTCCGAGTGGCCACGCCGAAAGCGCACACGCGAGGCGACCACGTGTGCTCCTTGCATGTTCGAGATGTCAAAGCAGTCGATCACCTCAGGCGGCGCGTCAAGGCCGACCAGATCGGCCAAACTGGCGAGCGCGGCTTCTTCTTCGGCCTCCTCCTCGCTGGCATCCATCAAGCGTGCGCGCGCGTTCTCGTCGGCGAGTTGCTGCATGCGCGCGCGTTGACCTTCCTTGGGCACGAAGGCCTTGGCATGCGCACCCAGAATCTCGGCGACTACCGCCGGATCAGCGGGTTCACACGGCAAGAGCAACTCATCCGGCACCTCACGCCCACCACCATACAGCGCCGTCAGCACCCCATGCAGCAGCTCCTCATCCGGCAGTTGCGAACGGAAGAGATGCGAACGACTCGCAAGCAAGCGTCCATCACGGAACGACAAACGATGCACCACAGCGCGTTCCGCGCGCCGTGCCAGCCCCAAGGCATCGCGAGAGCGGCCGTCGACTGTCCAAACGGCTTGACGCTCCATGGTCTTGCGCAAGTCGACCAGGCGATCGCGCCAGTAAGCCGCGCGTTCGTACTCGAACGCTGCACTGGCCGTTTGCATGCGCGCTTCGATGTCCACCACGACTTCACGCACATCACCATCCAAGACGCGTACGGCTTTGTCGACCAAAGCCTTGTACCCGGGCACATCAATCAAGCCGGTGCACGGCGCACTGCACACGCCAATCTGGTGCTTGAGACACGGCCGTGAGCGGTTGTCGAGCACATGATCGGGACAATCGCGCAGCG